>NZ_JBWKDW010000015.1:51448-222984 GCF_056435735.1 Streptomyces sp. NPDC043878 | reverse complement strand
ACCGCGTAGCACTGCTCCAGCGCGACCGGGTAGCCGACCTCCGGCGAACGCTCGTACTCGGGGAAGACGACCGCGGCGTTCGCCCCGACCGCCAGATCACGCACGAGCCGGTCGTGGGTGTGCGCGTCACCGAACACCCAGCCCGCACCATGCACATACAAGATCACCGGAAGGGTCGCGCCGGCCGTACCCACCGGCCGCACGACACGCACCCTCACACTGCCGGTCGGACCGCCCAGCACCTCCAGCCACTCCTCGTCGACCTCCGGCTTGAAGATCGGCGTGTCCTGGACCGAATCGACCGCCTTACGGCCGTCCTCCGGCGTCATCTGGAAGAGGAACGGCGGCGTTGAGGTCGCCTCCGCGAAAGCCCGCGCAGCGGGCTCGAGGACGATGTTGCGAGGATTGCCGGCCATGGCGTGCTCCCTGAACGATATGGGCTCTGAACACCCACAATCCTCGTCTCCCAACCCAGCCCAAGCACCTCGGATCAAGGCGGAAACCCCCCAGATCAAGACGAGACCCGACGACCTGGACCGAAAAGCGACGTGGAGGGCGGGACGGGAGCCCCGCCATGCGGTGAACCGGGCGGCAGAGCGCCAGCGCGTGCCGTCGGCTTCGGTATCGGCCTCCTGCACGCCTACAGCCTCACCTGCCGCTTCACCGCCCGGCGGATTACGTGGCGACCGCGCCTAACACCGGCGGCGAGTCGCACGTTGTCCGGCCGGGCCTCCCGGAACAGGTCCGCGACGAAAGGCGCGCTCACCAGCGTCTCTCGCGACGAGAGCCGCAGCTGGGCTTCTTGTGGGCGCCGGTCGGGGGCAGGTCGTCGGTGGTGTCAGTGGTCGGCGTCCAGGCGCAGGAGTACGGCGGTGTCGGGGCGCGGGAGACGGACGGTGAGCCTGCCGTCGGCCGCGTCCCAGGAGGCGGTGGCGTCCGCGGTGGACGGATAGAGCACCGCGGGCCGCACGGAACTGCCGTGCAGGTGCGGGACGGTGAGGGTGCGGGTGTCGTCGCCGGCCGGTCCGCGTCGCCACAGGGTGAGCAGTGTGGAGGTCCGGCCGCGCAGCCCCCGGGCGATCCAGGTGTCGTCCCACGCGGGGAGGCCGAGGGGCCAGAACGGGAGGCCGGCGCCGATCTCGGTCCGGATGCCCTTGTGGACGTCGAGACCACGGCGGACGAGCCGGAGCTGGTCCTCGTTCATGCGGTCGAGGAAGCCGGACAGGTGGACGCGGCCCAGCAGCGCGCCGGTGACCGTGAAGGCGATCAGGTCGTCACTGAAGTGGGGTTGGGGGTAGGCCCACACGGCGGCCTGCTCGGGCGTGACCGCGGTGGGGGCCGCCGCGGCGATGGGCGGGTAGCGCAGGGGGTCCTGCTGGTCGCTGGTGGACTGGATCTGGGCCACCGCCAGTTGCGCGTAGTCCATGCGCAGCCCGCCCGACCCGCAGTTCTCCAGGACGAGGTCGGGGTGGCGGTCGAGCAGGGAGCGGAGCCAGTCGAGGTGGGCGCGGTGGTGCCCGAGCAGACCGGCGCCGGCGCTGTGGCCGCCACTGTCCGTGCCCGGGCCGATGTTGACGTTGTAGTCGAGTTTCAGGTAGCCGACGCCCCAGTCGCCGACGAGCCGGTCCACGACCTGGTCGAGGTGGGCGAGGGCGGCCGGGTGGCGCAGGTCCAGGTGGTGGCGTCCGTGTTCGGTGACGCGGATCCCGCCCCGCTGGAAGAACGCCTCGGGCGGCAGGGTGCGGGCCAAGGGGCTGCGTACGCCGATGACTTCAGGCTCCAGCCACAGGCCCGGCGTCATGCCCTGCCGTCTGACGGCGTCAAGGACCTCGGTGATGCCGCCGGGGAAGCGGCCGCGGGAGGCTTCCCATGCGCCGACGGCGTCCCACCACCCCTGGGCGTCGTCGTCGTACCAGCCGGCGTCGATGACGAAGACCTCGGCACCGGCGGCGCCGGCCGCCTCGACGAGCGGGAGGAGCGTGTCGGTGGTGGGGTCGCCCATCAGGGTGTTCATGTAGTCGTTGTAGATCACCGGGAGGGCGTGCAGGTCGGGGTGGTCGCGGCGCAAGTGACGTCGGTAGGCGGTGAGTTCGCCGAACGCGGCCTCCAGGCCACCGGATTCCGCGTGGACGAGCACGGCCGGTACGGTCGCGAACTCCTCGCCCGGCGCCAGTGTCTGCCGCCACTGGTGGTGTGCGTCGTCCGGGCCGAACAGGGCGAGGTAGGCGGCGCCCTCCCGTTCACCGGTCTCGAAGCGCCAGCCGGCGCTGGACTCGATCTGCCAGAGCCAGGCACGGCCGGCCGGGTCGGTGAGCGCGCCCATCGGCAGATGGCGTCCGGTGGACCAACTGCCCTGCGAGTAGCGCTCGAAGGTGCCGCGCCCTTCGTGGCCGTGGACGGACCGGTTCAGCCGGACGCTGCACTCGCGGAACGGTGCCTGCCGCCAGCGGCATTCGGCGAGCCAGTCGTTGTCCGCCCAGTGGAGGGTCAGGCCGTCGAGGGCGTCCGGACCGCCCACCGCGTCGGCGAGGCCGCCCAGCGTCAGGGTCGACACGCTCTCCAACTGGAGCGCGCCGACGCCTTCGTTGACGAGGCGTACCTGCGAGCGGAGGTAGCCGGCGCCGGGTCGTGTCCGCAGGCCGATGTGGGCGGTCAGGCCGGTGACGGGGTCCGTCAGGCGGATCGTGGTGCACTGCCCGTCGTCGTCCTCGACCGTCTCGTGACCGCGGTAGGTCATACGGTCGCCGATGGCGGTGTCGATGAAGCGCTCCCCCGACCAGGTGCGGCCGTGGCCCGTCGCGGTGACCTCGACCAGCGGCACCAGTCGGGCCCACTCCCGACCCCGGGTCCCGAGCCTGACCGCCCCGCCGGCGTCCACGAGCGCGTGCAGCCCGAGCGCCGTGTGGGACCAGAGCAGTCGCTCCCCGGCCGATGCGATGTCAGTGGTCAACGCGCTTCTCCGTCACGACGCCGTCAGTGGTCAACACGCCTCCTCGTCGCGGTGCCGCCAGTGGTCGATATGTCTTCCCGTCACAGCGCCGTCACGGTGCCGTCAGTGGTCAACACGTCTCCCCGTCACGGCGCCGTCAGGGGCAGCGGGGCGAACGTGTGATGCTCCCAGAGACGGCGCGAGGTCTCCTCCGGGTAGGCGGCCACCGTGGGTTCGGCGTCGAGGACGTGCACGAGACGCCGTTCGCCGTCGTACGCGGGCCAGCCGGGGTCACCCGTGGTGGCGAACCCTGCCCAGGCGGAGCGGAAGCGGGCGGACAGCGCCTCGGTCTCCGGTGAGGGTGCGGCCCCGATGAGCAGGGCGCCGAGACCGCCGTAGACGCCGAAGGTCAGGGGCACGTCCAGGCCGTGGCAGGCACCGAGGGCGCCGCCGTCGGCCGGGGCGGGCCAGGTGAGTTCGTACACGTGGGCCCGGCCGCCGCCGGTGAACTGCGCCTGCGCGAGGTGCAGGGAGGGCATGCGGAACAGCCAGTCGGACTGGACGAGTTCGAAGAGGTACTCCGCGGAGGCGTCCGGGAAGCCGGTGCGGTACGCCTGCTCCGCGTCCGGGCCGGGCCCGAACAGGCCGAGGGCCGTCGAGGCCATGGTCTCGTCCACCGTGCCGAGCAGTCCGCCGAGCAGGAGGAACAGGCGGTACTCGTCCCGGTTGTGGCCGGTGACCAGCTCCACGTCCCGCGCGGCGCCGCCCGCCAGGGCCTCCCATGGCGCGGTGGGCAGGACGTCGCCGTCGACGACGGGCGAGAAGGGGGTCGGGGTGTGGGCGACCGGGCCCCAGCGGTGCGCGAACTCGCGCATCCGGGCGGTCAGCGCGGCCCCCGCGCCGGGCAGCTTGCGCGGGTCCACCCCGGACAGGTCGGCGACGGTCGGGCGCAGTCCGAGCCCCTCGCTCATGGCCTGGGCGATGTCCGCGGCCAGCTCTCCCGAGAAGTAGGTGCCCGGCACGCTCTGGGCGATGGCCCGCCGGAACAGTCCGCGGGCCCGTGGCATGGCGAGCAGCGCGGCGATGGACCCGGCGCCGGCCGACTCGCCGAAGACGGTGACCCGGCCGGGGTCGCCGCCGAAGGCCGTGATGTTCTCCCGTACCCATGTCAGGGCCGCGACCTGGTCGAGGAGCCCGCGGTTCGCGGGGGCGCCCTCGATCTGGAGGAAGCCCTCGATGCCGACGCGGTAGTTGAGGGTGACGACGACCAGGTCGCCGTCGCGGGAGAGGCGGGCGCCGTCGTAGGCGGGGTCGTCGGTGGAGCCGAACTTGTAGGCGCCGCCGTAGATCCAGACCATCACCGGCCGCCGGGCGGCCGGGTCCGGCTCCGGTGTCCAGACGTTGACCGTCAGCCAGTCGTCGTCCGGGGCGGCCGCATGTGGAGCGGCCTCGGGCGGAGCGGCCGTGGGGCCGATGGGCTCCTGCGGCGGCGGCGGGCCGAATGTCAGGGCCTCGCGCACCCCGTCCCACTCCGCCACCGGGCGCGGTGCCGCGAAGCGGGCCTCACCCACCGGTGGCTGGGCGTAGGGGATGCCGCGGAAGACCGTGAGGCCGTTCTCCCGGTGTCCGCGGACCGTGCCCGCCGTGGTGGTGACCTGCGGAAACTCGGCACTGCTCATGTTGACTCCTCGGCGAGCGACGGCCTACGTCGGCGCGGCCATCTTGCACCGGAGTCTTTGAAGTATCAACCAGTCCGGACTCGGGATGCGGTGCCGGCCACGGGGTCAGACCAGCGGCCACCCCGGCCACGGAGTCAGGACCGGCCACCACCCCGGCCACGGAGTCAGGACCGGCCACCACCCCGGCCACGGGGGCAGGACCGGCCGCCACCCCGGCCACGGGGGCAGGACCGGCCACCATCCTGCCCTGGGGTCACGACCGGTCGCCACCCCGCCGGCCCCAGGGTCATGACCGGCCGCTCTCGTGCCCCGGGGCGTCGAACGCGTCGCGCTGACCGGTGGTCTCCTTCTGGTCCAGCCGCAGGATTTCGGGGTGATGGAGTTCGAAGGCGGGGGATTCGGAGCGGATGCGGGGCAGGGCGAGGAAGTTGTGGCGGGGCGGGGGGCAGGAGGTGGCCCATTCCAGGGAGCGGCCGTAGCCCCAGGGGTCGTCGACCTCGACGCGTTCGCCGTACCTGGCGGTCTTCCACACGTTGTAGAGGAACGGCAGGGTGGACAGGCCCAGCAGGAAGGCGCCGATGGAGGAGATCGTGTTCAGCGTGGTGAAGCCGTCGGCGGCCAGGTAGTCGGCGTAGCGGCGGGGCATGCCCTCGGCGCCGAGCCAGTGCTGGACCAGGAAGGTGGTGTGGAAACCGACGAACAGGGTCCAGAAGTGGATCTTCTCCAGGCGCATGTCGAGCATGGTGCCGGTCATCTTCGGCCACCAGAAGCTGAAGCCGCCGAACATCGCGAACACGATGGTGCCGAACAGCACGTAGTGGAAGTGGGCGACCACGAAGTAGGTGTCGGTCACGTGCCAGTCCAGCGGCGGCGAGCCCAGGATCACTCCCGTCAGCCCGCCGAAGAGGAACGTCACCAGGAAGCCGGCCGCCCACAGCATCGGCGGCTCGAACGACAGCGACCCTCTCCACATGGTGCCGATCCAGTTGAAGAACTTCACCCCGGTGGGCACCGCGATCAGATAGGTCATGAAGGAGAAGAACGGCAGCAGCACCGCCCCGGTGGCGAACATGTGGTGCGCCCACACCGTCACCGAAAGCCCCGCGATGGAGATCGTCGCCCCCACCAGCCCCATGTAGCCGAAGATCGGCTTACGGGCGAACACCGGGATGATCTCCGTGATCACCCCGAAGAACGGCAGCGCCAGGATGTAGACCTCCGGATGCCCGAAGAACCAGAACAGGTGCTGCCACAGGATCGCCCCGCCGTACTGCGCGTCGAAGACGTGCGCGCCGAACTTGCGGTCCGCCTCCAGCGCCAGCAGCGCCGCCGCCAGGACGGGGAACGCCAACAGCACCAGCACCGACGTCAGCAGCACGTTCCAGGTGAAGATCGGCATCCGGAACATCGTCATCCCCGGAGCCCGCATGCAGATGATCGTGGTGACGAAGTTGACCGACCCCAGGATCGTGCCGAACCCGGCCAGCGCCAACCCCATGATCCACAGATCCCCGCCGGCATACCCGGCCCGGATCGGACCGCTCAGCGGTGTGTACGCGGTCCACCCGAAGTCCGCCGCCCCCTGCGGGGTGAGGAAACTGCCCAGCACGATCAGGCCACCGAACAGGAACAGCCAGTACGAGAACATGTTCAGCCGCGGAAACGCCACATCCGGCGAACCGATCTGCAACGGCATGATCGCGTTGGCGAACCCCGCGAACGTCGGCGTCGCGAACAACAACAGCATGATCGTGCCGTGCATCGTGAACGCCTGGTTGTACTGCTCGCTGGAGAGCAACTGCAGTCCCGGACGGGCCAGCTCCGCCCGGATCGCCATCGCCAGCAGACCACCCACCAGGAAGAACGCGAACGACGTGATCAGGTACAGATGCCCGATCTTCTTGTGATCCGTCGTCGTCACCCAGGAGACGATCACCTGACCCCTGGTCCGCCTCGCCGTCGGGACCGGTGCCACCGGTTCAGTCACTGCCGCCATCGCATGTCCTCACCAGATGAACAAAAGGGACCAACCACACTTTCCGTCCACGATGGCGTATCAGCGGAGTCGAACCCGCTCGCCACGCTGTCAAAGCCCCATGGCGCGCTGTGTTCCCCGGCTGTCCCGACGTACTCCCCCCGCTTCATCCGACGGTCGGCGCCGCACCCGGTACGGCCGTGATGCGCGCGTGCTGCCCGTGACGGCGTGGACGAGCCGGTCACCGAGCCCCCTCCGGTCGGCCTCGGCGCGGAAGTCAGAGATGCAGGTGCCGTTGCATCCAGTCCGCGGCGGCCCGGCGGAACCGCCGGCGGTTGTCCGCGCGCAGGAAGTCGTGCCCCTCGTCGCGCAGGGTGAGGAGTTCGGCCGGCAGGCCCCGCTCGCGGGCGGCCCGCACGAACTGCTCGGACTCCCCCGGCGGCACGTTGGTGTCGTGCTCCCCGTGCACCGCGAGCAGCGGGACCCGCAGCGCGTCGATGCGGCTCATCGGCGAGAGGGCGTGCAGGAGTTCGCGGTCCCGTTCGGGATGACCGTACTTGTGCGCGGCCGACTCCGCGATCCAGGGCTCCGTGGCGGCGAAGAAGGTCAGGAAGTCCGACATGCCGCACACGGCGACGCCGGTACGGAACAGGTCCGGGTGCCGCACGAGGGACGCGAACACCAGGTAGCCGCCGTAGGAGCGGCCCATGACCGCAAGCCGGGTCGGGTCGGCGAGGCCGGCCGTCACCGCGTGGGCCGCGCAGTCCGCGACGTCGTCGAGCGCGGCGAAGCGGCCGGCGCCCAGGTCGGCGTCCACGAACGACCTGCCGTGCCCGGAGGACCCGCGGACGTCGGGCGCGAAGACGTCCAGTCCGCGTCCGAGCAACTCGTGGTAGAGCGGGTTGAACACCGGGCGTTCCTGTTCCTCGGGACCGCCGTGCAGGTGGATCACGCAGGGCGCGGGCTCGTCCGCGGCGCGGCCCGGCGCCCTGTAGTACCACCCGCTCAGGGGCAGTCCGTCCCGGGCGTGGAGGCGTAGGGCGACCGGCCGTACGGGCGGGCGGCCTCCCGGGACGGCGTCCTCGTCCCGGGAGGACCAGGGGGTGCGGAGCAGGGACACGCCTTCGTACTCCCACCACACGCTTGGCCGGCGCTGCGACCCGGACAGCGCGAGCAGCAGGCGCCCCGGACCGGCCGGTACGACGCGTGTCACGACCTCGTGGGGCAGGGGAACCGGTCTCGACGGGCCCGTGACGTCGTCCGGGGCGTGAGGCGTGTCGGGGAAGGTCTCGACGAGGTCGAGTGCGCTCGCGCCCTGGACGTTCCACGCGAGGGCCGCGGTACGGCCGTCCTGCGCGAAGGTCAGGAGTTCGAGGTCGCTGCCCTCGCGTTCGGTCACGACCGACGTCCCGCGCGGCCCGCCGTCGGCGTCGAGCGCGACGGCGAACAGGGCCGCGTACTCGCGGTCGGCGTTGCTGCGCAGCCACAGTGTCCGAGCGTCGGAGGAGAACCGGCCGATCCACGGGTCGCCGTCGGCGACGGGGAACGTGCACGTCGTGACCGAGTCGGCGATGCGCCGGACGAACGCCTCCCGGCGGCCGCGCGGCCCCCGGCGCAGCAGCGCGAGTTCGCCGTCGCGGCTCAGGTCGCACACGCGGAGGGTGGCGGCGTGCGCCTCCGTGGCGAGCAGCGCGGGGGACGTCAGGCCGTCGGGGTCGATCAGATAGGCCGACAGTCCGCCACCCTGCGCGGCCTGCGGGACGGAGTGCGGTGGGGCCTGCGGAACGGCCGCCGGAGCGGTCTGCGGTACGGCGAAGACCTCGGCGGTGACCTCGGACGTGACCCCCGGCCAGGGCGCCGGCCCGGCCCCCGCACCCGCCGTGCCCGTGTCAGGCGCCCCCGGCCATGGTGGCGCCCCGGTTCCCGGGCCCGCCGCGAGGCCGTACGGCGCCACCCCCGGCCGTAGCTCCGCCCCCGCTCCCGCCCCCTCGGGCCACGGCCGGGTCCAGGTCCCCGTCGCTGTCGACGTCTCCCCCACCGTGTTGACCCGAGGCGTCACCCGGGCCCGCGGCGAAGGCTCCGCCGGCCCCGGTCCCGGTGGACGCCGCGGAGCGGGACCCGAACCCGCGGCCGGGTCATACGGCGCTCCCCCCAGAAGCTTCGCGTGGCCGTCGCGGTCGGCCCAGTCTGCCGGGAGGCGGGTGCCGTAGGGGTGGCCGTCGTCCGGGCCGGGGTCCGCCGGGGTGTGTGCCGCGGCGGCCCGGGAGAGGTGGGCGGCCGGCTGGGCGACGGTGACGGCGACGGCCGAGCCGTCGTGGGCCCAGCAGCCCAGGTAGGCGGTGCTGTCGGGGTCGGCGCCGGCCAGGACGCGCCGACCGGTCCCGTCGGGCCGTACGCACAGGACGCGGGAGTGCTCGCCGCCGCCCGGCGCGGTGGTGTAGGCGATCCAGCGGCCGTCCGGCGACCAGGACACCTCGGTGACGGGGTCCGGGGAGGAGTCGAGCAGCCGGACCTCGTCGCCGTCCACGGGCCCGGTCCACAGCTGGGGGACGCCGGAGCGGTCGCAGATGAAGGCGACCCGGGTGCCGTCGGGGTGGGCGGAGGGGTACCAGCAGCCGTGCGCGTGCAGCCGGGTCACGGCGTCACGCGGGCCGGCCGCCGCCGGCAGGTGCTGCGGAACCGGAGCGGCGGAGCAGGCGGGATCACCGGCGTCCACGGGTCGGGTGTTGGGCGGCGGCCCGTCCGGCGCGGTCCCCGGGGCGGGGCCGGGCGCCCCGGGGTGCACGACGACGGACGGCCGGGCGGGCGCCTGCCCGTGCGGGGCTCGGGCGGCCGGCTCGCCGGTCACTTGATCCCGTGCGTCTGCAGCCATATCTCCAGCAGAGCCACCTGCCACAGGGCGTTGGCCCCGCGCCTGGTCCGGTGTTCGTCGGGCGCCGAGAGCAGTTCGGCCACGTAGGACTCCTGGAAGAGGCCCCGCTGCTTGGCCTCGGGGGCCTGGAGTGCCTCGCGCACCCGTTGCAGGACGGGCCCCGCCATGTGCTTGATCGCGGGGACGGGGAAGTAGCCCTTGGGTCGGTCGACGACCTCGCGGGGAAGGATCTTGCGGCCCGCCTCCTTCAGTACGCCCTTGCCGCCGTCGGCCAGTTTCAGTTCCGGCGGGCAGGCCGCGGCCAGTTCCACCAGTTCGTGGTCGAGGAACGGCACCCGGGCCTCCAGGCCCCACGCCATGGTCATGTTGTCCACCCGCTTGACGGGGTCGTCGACGAGCATGACGTGGGTGTCCAGCCGCAGGGCCGCGTCGAGGGCGGTCTGCGCGCCGGGGGCCGCCATGTGCTCGCGGACGAAGCGGCCGGAGACGTCGTCGGCGGGCAGCATGTGGGGCTGGAGGACGCGGGCGAAGTCGGCGTGCGGCCGGTCGAAGTACGTGTCGGCGTACCGCTCCGGCTCGTCCTCACGGGAGACCTCGGCCAGCCGTGGGTACCAGTGGTAGCCGGCGAACACCTCGTCGGCGCCCTGGCCGCTCTGCACGACCTTCACGTCCTTGGAGACCTGCTCGGACAGCAGGTAGAAGGCGACGACGTCGTGGCTGGTCATCGGTTCGCTCATCGCCGCGACGGCGCCGTCCAGGGCGGTGGACACCCGGTCGGAGGGCACCATCAGCCGGCGGTGGTCGGTGTCGAAGCGGCGGGCGACCAGGTCGGAGTAGCGGAACTCGTCGCCCTCCTCGCCGCCCTCCGAGTCGAATCCCACGCTGAACGTCATCAGGTCCTGCGCGCCGTCCTCCGCGAGCAGGGCGACGATCAGGCTGGAGTCCAGGCCGCCGGACAGCAGGACACCGACCTGCACGTCGGAGACCGTGCGCCGGCGTACGGCCGTGCGCAGCGCCTCCAGCACAGCGTCCCGCCAGTCGTCCGCGTCCATGCCGGCGTGCTCGGCCCGGCGGGTGTAGGACGGCTGCCAGTAGCGGTGGTCGCGGTGGGTGCCGTCCGGTTCGACGACCCGCACGGTGGCGGGCGGGAGCTTGCGTACGCCGCTGAGGACGGTGCGCGGTGCGGCCACCGTGGCGTGCCAGCTCAGGTACTGGTGGACGGCGACGGGGTCGAGCGAGGTGTCCACGTCCCCGGCCGCGAGAAGGGCCGGCAGCGAGGAGGCGAACCGCAGCCGCTCGTGCGTTTGCGCCAGATACAGCGGCTTGATGCCGAGCCGGTCGCGCGCCAGCACCACCCGGCCGGTCCGGTGCTCGACGAGGGCGAAGGCGAACATGCCGTGGAAGTGCTCGACGCAGGCGGTTCCCCACTGCTGATAGGCCTTCAGGACGACTTCGGTGTCGGACGTCGAGGTGAAGCGGTGACCGAGACCCGAGAGCTCCTCGCGCAGCTGCCGGTAGTTGTAGACGCAGCCGTTGAAGACGCCGGTGATCTCGCCCGAGGCGTCGGTCATCGGCTGCCCTCCGAGGTCCGACAGGTCGATGATCTTCAGTCGCCGGTGTCCCAGCGCCACGGCGCCGCGCGTCCAGATTCCCCGGCCGTCGGGCCCGCGGTCGGCGAGCCGGTCACCCATGCGCTCGACGGCCCCGACGTCGGGGCGACGGCCGTCGAAACGGATCTCACCGCTCAGACCGCACATGAGGGGCCGCCTCCCTTCCGTACACCGTCGTCGGCGCGCCGGCATGGGGGTGCCTGGTCGCGCCTGCCGGCCACGGACTGGATGCTGCTGGACATGACGGGATCTCTCCTGAACTCGTGGGCGGTGAGGGGTCGTCGGGGGTGCCGGGCCGTCGTCGGCCGGCGCCGCCGGTCCGCGGCGCGTGCGCGGGGTGCTGGTTCCATGGGGTTCACCGGCCGGTCAGAAGCCGATCGCCTCCGGGGAGCCGGAGCCCAGGGAGGGCCGGCGCGCCGCCCGGGCGTGCGCGGACGACACGTCGTCGCGAGCGGCGGTCCTCCGGCCGGGGTGTCGGCGTTCGCCGCGGGTCTCGGCGATCAGCATGTCGACGCAGGCCAGCAGGTCCTCGTCGTGTGCGGTACGGAGCATGCGGCGGGCGGCGCTGCCGTCGGCGAGGGCGGCCTCGGTGAGCGCGTGGACGGTCTGCCAGTCGCCGTTGGCCTCCAGCGCGGGGCGCAGCCGGGCCAGCATCCCGGCGACCACCTGCGGTGCGGCGGCCTCCCTGCGGGTCTCGGGGTGCACGAGGGTGCCTTCGAGGCCGGAGCGGGCGGCCCGCCAGGAGGCTCCGCGCAACCACTCGTGGTGCCCGTCGCATCCGGTCGCGCCGGGCTTCCGCAGCCGATCGAGGGCGTCGCTGACCAGGGCGCGGAAGAGTCCGGCGATCAGGACGACGGTCTCCGCCCGCGGGCAGGCGTCGCAGATGCGCAGTTCCAGGGTCCGCAGGTGCGCGGAGGGGCGGACGTCGTAGTAGATCATCCCGGCGTCGCTGATGATCCCGGCCCGGATGAGGTCCCGTACGGCCTTGTCGTACTCGTCGGCGTTCGCGAAGCAGCCGACCGGGCCGGCGGTGGGCCAGCGCTGCCACAGCAGGGTGCGCCAGCTCGCGTAGCCGGTGTCGGCGCCCTGCCAGAACGGCGAGCTGGCGGACAGGGCCAGCAGCACGGGCAGCCACGGGGAGACCGCGCACATGACACGGACCGCCGTGTCGCGGTCGGGTATGTCGACGTGGATCTGGGCCCCGCAGATGAGCTGCTCGTCGGCGACCTTGCGGTAGTCCTCGACCATGCGCCGGTAGCGGGCGTCCGCGGTGGGGCGGGCGGCGGCCGCGGGCGCCAGGGGCGCGGTGCCCGCGGCCACGACCGCGAGCCCGAGCGAGGAGGCCGCCGTGTCCAGCCGCCGCCGTGTCCTGGCCAGGTCGGTGTACAGGTCGTGAAGGCGGGTGTGGACCGCGCTGTTGGTCTCCACGGTGGACTGGTGCAGTTCGGACGTGAAGGTCTGCGAGGAGAGTCTTCGGAGGATCTGACCTGCGCGCGGCACGAGCATTCCGCTCTCCACCTCCAGGACGTGGAACTCTTCCTCCACTCCGATACGCATGCTCACGGTCGCTCCTCGAGGTGTGGCCCGAACGCCTGCCCCCGTCCCAGGGTCTCGCACCGGGGCCGACGCGGCAGCTTGTGACGGGACGAGTGCCCAGGGCGTCGATCTTCACGCCTCGTTCTGCTCTTTTGAATCAGGCGTATCTCCGATGAGCACACGGGGTGCGGCGACCCGGTTGCGGCACCTCGTGCCGGACCCGTCGACTACCCCGTATCGAAGAAGCCTCACCGGCCCGGACCCGGTGCGGGTCCCCTCGGCGCCGCCCGGCCACCCGCATCCGCGCGCCCGTTCCGGCTTCGCCGAACCGCGACCGCGACCGCGACCGCTGCCGCCGGACATCCCGCCACCGGCCGGTCCGGGGCCGAGCACCGGCGGGACGTGACAGTGGACCGGTCGGCAGAGCCGACGCGGCTCCCCCGACTCCCCCGACTCCCCCGGCATCACCGGAAACTCGGCAGACTCTCGTTCGCGCGTGGTGCCCCGGCCGCTACGCCGATGACGCGACACCCGTACCGTGACAGCCGGCCGCCTCCCTACAGCGGCTGGTGGCCGGTGATGGCGCCGCCGGGGTCGTCCACCAGAGCGAGGCGGACGGTGGTGCGTTTGCCGACCGGCTCCCGCTGCACCGAGAAGCTGTGGGCGACGGCCATGACGATCTCCAGACCGTGCTGGCCCACCCGTCCCGCGTCCGCGGCCCGGGCCACCGGCAGCACCGGGTCGCTGTCCCACACGGCCACTTCGACGAGACCGCCCACGATCCGCAGATCCAGCAGCACCGGACCCGGGGCGTACTTGCACGCATTGGTGACCAGTTCGCTCACCACCAGCTGGGTCAGGTCCATGGCCCGCTGCGAGACCGGCAGGCCGTACCCGGACTGGACACGGATCAGGAAGTCCGCGGCTTGATGGCGGGCGTGAGCGATGTCCGCGCCCGCGCCCTCCAGGGCCATCGTGGTCTGTATGGCCTGCTCATCCGGCGCCGCGTCGTCCTCACTCACCGGCACACCCGTCACGGTCTCTCGTCACTACCCCGTACACACCCCCTGCGTACCCGCGCGTCCGCGGTCCACGCCGCACGCCTTCGGAACCGGCGGTTCCCGGCCCGGCGGCAGCACCCGCTGTGTGCAGGGCAGCCCTCGGGGTGAAGGACCGGTGTGCAAGTATCACCGACATGGCTGAGGACGAAATCGCTGACACCGAACGGGCCAGACAGTCGGCCCGGCTGTCGGTCGTCACCACCGCCACCGACGGCATCCGCGTTCTGACCTTGGCGGGAGAGATCGACCACGACACCGGCAACGACCTCCGCCAGGCCCTGGACGTCTTCGGTGATCCCCGCCCCCGGATCGTGGCCGACCTGAGCCGGGTCACCTTCATGGACTCCACCGGCATCAACATCTTCATCGCCGCCCACCACGCCCTCACCCAGGCCGGCGGCTGGCTCCGGCTGTCCGCACCCACCCATTCGGTCCTGCGCACCCTGCAGATCGTCGGCGTCGACACGTTCATCGACTGCCGCGACTCCCTCCAGCACGCCCTCCGCGACTGACCGGCTCTCCGGCCTCGGCTCGACCAGGGTCGGCGCGACAGGGGCCCACCGGCTTGGCTAGGGTCGAACCGTGGGCATCCGGCCTGGGCTTGGGCCGGTGTCGCAGGTGAGGAACATGGGCGAGTGTCCGAGGACGGACGCACCGAAGACCGCCGCGCCGCTGCGCAAGGGGGTCACGCATGAAGGACTTCGCACAGTTCAGGGCGGCGGTCGCCTGGCGAGGAAACACCACCACGGTGACCGCCTTCGGTGAGCTCGACTGGGACAGCGGGCCGGAACTGTGGCAGGTACTCGGTCCATGCCTGGACGGCAGCACCCGGCGGCTGGTGGTCGACCTCTCCGGTGTGACCTTCTGCGACTGCTCAGGACTCTCCGTTCTGCTCCGGACCCGCGAGCAGGCGCTCACCACGAGAGTCGACCTGGTACTGGTCGGTGCAACGGCATCGGAGGTCGTCAGACTGCTGCGGCTCACCGGGGCCGACGCCCTGTTCGGCCTCGCCAACCCCGGTAGTACCGACGTGGCGGGGTGAGGGTGCTTCAGGTCGTGGCCGTTTCGTACCGCGGGCGGCCGATGGCGCGGCGGGCCTGGATCGTCAGCCGCCTGTGCAACGCGTCTCCGACGGGGTTTCCCGGACCCGCGCCTGCTCTCCAGGAGCCGGCGAAGATGTCGTACGTCCGCCGACCGAACCGGAACGCGTCGGCTCGCCGGAGAGCCGGCCCGGTGCACGTGGAGGCCTCGTCGTCGAGCAGTGGCGGGGCCCGCCCGAAGCGCTCGACCCGGCCGCCGCCATCGTCGTCCGGTGCGCCGGCTTCGCACCGGAGCCCCGCTCTGCAAGCCGGGTGCGGCGTCGCCGTTGTCGTCCTCGCCGGCACACCCGGAGGGGTCCGGGCGCCAGGTGGGTGAGCGTTCAGATGGGCTGGGGGCGGCCGAAGAGGAGGTCGTAGCCGGCGGGCAGTTGGAGCAGGATCTGCCGCATGAGGTCATCGCCGGCCGCGTCGGCGGCGGTGCTGAGGACGGCGCTGACGTCCCAGGTCGCGGTCGCTTCGGTGGCCCCCTCGATCCAGGCCGCCGTGGCCCGCACGAACCGCTCGGGCGAAAGCGGCTCGGCGCTCTGCAGCGGGTTGAGGAGGATCAGGGCGAACACCTCCGGCAGGCGGGCGGCCAGCTCGGCACGCACGCCGCCGACCAGATGAGCGCCGAGCAGGGCGAGAACGACGCGTGCCGCGCGTTCCGCTTCGTGAACGGTCTCGTACTCGCCGCGCTCCTTGACCTGGCCGAGAAACGCCTCGCGTCGCAGGGGCACGTCAGCCACCGCCTTCCTCGGCCGGATGGTGCGCAGGACGGGCGGAGGGGGTGTCAGGTGCCCGTCCTGCGCCGCCGGCCGGCTGGATCGCCGGACTCAGTCGGAGATCTCCTTGCGCGAGGACTCCCCGCCGATGGAGATCTTGCGGGGCTTGGCGCGCTCGGCGATCGGGATGCGCAAGGTCAGCACACCGGCGTCGTAGTCGGCCTTGATGCGCTCGGTGTCCAGGGTGTCGGCCAGCACGAGCTGGCGCGAGAAGACGCCCAGCGGCCGTTCCGACAGTTCCATCTGCACGTGGTCGGCCTTCGCCACCGGCCGGCGCTCGGCCTTGACGGTCAGCATGTTCCGCTCGACGTCGATGTCGATCGCCTCCGGGCTGACGCCGGGGAGGTCGAAGGCCACCACGTACTCGTCACCCTCGCGGTAGGCGTCCATCGCCATCGCGGAGGGCCGCGTCCAGGTGCCGGTGGTGGTCAGCTGCTGCGCGAGCCGGTCGAGTTCACGGAAAGGGTCAGTGCGCATCAACATCGCGAAACACCTCCAGAAGGTTCGGGCTGGACCCGCCAATGCGCTTCACAGCCACCGTTGTAACATGTCATCCAATGGATGACAAACCATCTGTCGTCGAAAGGATGACAGACCAGAAGGAGCTCCCGTGACGACAGCCGACCAGCCGCCCCGCTCCCCCGCCGACGCTCGGAGCCCCGCCTCGTTCCTGGCCGCCGCGGCGGCCCTGGAGACCATCGGCCACGCCGTGCACGAGGCCAACCACCAGACGGCCGACCCGGCGGACGCGGGCACCGAACCACAGCAGGCCCTGGCGTCTCTGCTGCTGCTACGGCAGATTCGCGAGCAACTCGCCGGATGGGAGACCGGCCTGATCGAAACCGCCCGCCTCGCCGGCGCCAGTTGGGCCGAACTCGCACACCCCCTCGGCGTCGCCAGCCGCCAGGCCGCCGAACGCCGTTACCTCCGCAACCGCCCCGGCCCCGCCGGAACCACCGCGGAACAGCGCGTCCAGGCCACGCGCGAACGCCGCGCCGCCGACCGCACCCACACCGCCTGGGCCCGCGACAACGCCGCGGCCCTGCGCCGCCTCGCCGGACAGATCGCCTCCCTCACCGGCCTCCCCCCGGCCGCCCGCACCCCCCTCGGCGAGCTCGACGCGGCCCTCGCCCACAACGACCCCGCAGCCCTCGTCCCCCCGCTGGCCGCGACCCGCCCCTACCTGACCGCCGGCCATCCCCACCTCGCCACCCAGCTCGACACCCTCATCGAGCAAGGCAACCAGCTCCCCGACCGGCCCGGCCACGCATGAACCTGGCCGCGGCGCCGCAACCGGGTCCCACCACGCATGCCCCTGGCCGCGGCGCCGCGACAGGATCCCGCCGCGCATGAACCTGGCCATGCCGGCCCGCAACCGCGCGACGATCCGGTCAGTCACGACGCTGCCGCTCCTCCCGTGAAGCCGAGCAGCGAGACCGTCAGCGCGGGAAGACGGTCGATGCCACGGAGCCGGTGCGCGGCGATCCGCCGACCGCACCGGCGCGCGGCGTCGGCTGCCGGAACGCTTCGGCGATCGTGGCTGAATCCCGTCGGGACCAGGACAAACATGAGCCGGCCGCGATCAGCGCATCGAGTTAATGCCGGCACATTTTCTTGTTTCGGGGAGCAAAGGCGCCATTAGTGTTCCTCCTGGATTTGGACGGATTCCGCCCTGTACCCGCCTGTCTCTTCGCGTTGCCCGGTGTCGTCCTCCTCCGCGCGTCACCGTCCCCGAACGTGGAGGGCTTGCCCGATGACTGTCGATTCCAGCTCGGAAGCACGGCTGGACCTGCCTCCGCGATCCAGCTTGGGGAACGGACCGCCACCACCGAGACCTCGGGCCTCGTCAGCACCTACCACAGCGCTGCCATCCTCGTGCCGGACGCGGTCGGCGTGCTGGAGAACGTGCAGATCGCCTGCCGGCCCAGGTAACTCCCGGCCCGCACGGCAGGGTGCGACGCCCCGGACTCCGCGGGTCCGTCGCGCATGCCCGGAAGCCCTCGGACAGCCGCACACCCCGCCAAGGAGCATGCATGCCCGCGCCTGAGCCGCCTCCCCCGCAATCGAGCCTGCAACCGAGCCTGCAACCGAGCCTGCCGGGGGGCGTACCCCGCGTCGCCGGTCACGTACTCGGCGATGCCTTGACCTCCGCCCGCGAGGCCGAGGCCGTCATCGGCCGCCCTCGCTGCGCGCCTTCCCCGCCTCCCGCGGAGTCCGAGCCGCCCACGTCACCCCTCGGCGCACCATCAGCCCCGACGCCTGCGCCGGTCACCGCGCTGCAACGGATCCTGAGAGGTCCCACCGGTCTGGGCACCGCGGGTCTGCGCATCTCCCTGCCCGAGGAGCTCCCGGCGCCCTCGGCAGCCACGGCGGAAACCAAGGCGATCCCCGGCCTCTACCACCACCCGATCGCCGAGCCGGACCCGGCGCGGGTCGAGGAGGTCAGCCGAAGGATCAAGTCCTGGGCTCTCGACGAGGTCACCCTGTATCCCGAGGACTGGGAGGAGGAGTTCGACGGCTTCTCCGTCGGCCGCTACATGGTCGGGTGCCATCCGGACGCGCCCAGCATCGACCACCTGATGCTCGCCACACGACTCATGGTGGCCGAGAACGCGGTGGACGACTACTACTGCGAGGACCACGGCGGATCGCCCGTCGGCCTCGGCGAGCGGCTTCTGCTCGCGCACACCGCGCTCGACGCCCTGCACACCGCGGCGGAGTACCAGCCGCAGTGGGCGGCGTCGCTCCACGCGGACGCGCCCCGGCGCGCCTACCGCTCCGCCATGGAGTACTTCGTCCGGGCGGCGAGCCCGTCCCAAGCGGACCGGCTGCGGCACGACATGTCCCGGCTGCACCTGGGTTACCTCGCCGAAGCGGCCTGGGCCCAACTGGACCACGTCCCCCAGGTGTGGGAGTACCTGGCGATGCGCCAGTTCAACAACTTCCGCCCGTGCCCCACCATCACGGACACCGTCGGCGGCTACGAGCTTCCGGCGGACCTGCACGCCCGACCGGCCATGCAGAGGGTCATCGCCCTGGCGGGCAACGCGACGACCATCGTGAACGACCTGTACTCGTACACCAAGGAACTCGACGCGCCGGGCCGGCACCTGAACCTGCCCGTGGTGATCTCCGAACGTGAGGGACTCTCCGACCGCGACGCCTATCTGAAGTCGGTCGAGATCCACAACGAACTCATGCACGACTTCGAGACCGCGGCCGCGCACCTGGCCGCCGAGTGGCCCGTCCCCGTTGTGCAGCGCTTCCTTCGCGGGGTGGCCGCCTGGGTCGACGGCAACCACCTTTGGCACCAGTCCAACACCTATCGCTACAGCCTGCCCGACTTCTGGTAAGAGAATGGACTCATCCGTGACCAACGCCGAACTCACCGCCACCGCCGAATCCACCCCCACCTCCGCCGCTCTGCGCATCCCCGGCCCGGCGACGCCGTACCAGGGAGACATCGCCCGCTACTGGGACGGCGAGGCGAGGCCCGTGAACCTGCGCCTCGGCGATGTCGACGGCCTGTACCACCACCACTACGGCATCGGCGAAGTCGACTCCGCCGCACTGGGCGGCCCAGGTGACGCCGAGTGCGAGAAGAAACTGATCGCCGAACTCCACCGACTGGAGTCGGCGCAGACCGAGTTCCTCCTGGACCATCTCGGCGACGTCGAGCCGCAGGGCACCCTGCTGGACGCCGGCTGCGGCCGCGGCGGCTCGATGGTGATGGCCCACCAGCGCTTCGGGTGCGAGGTCGAAGGTGTCACGCTGTCGGCCAAGCAGGCCGAATTCGCCAACAGCCGGGCCCTCGAACTCGGCATGCAGGACCATGTCCGCGCCCGCGTCTGCAACATGCTCGCCACGCCGTTCGAGACCGGTTCGGCGGCGGCGTCGTGGAACAACGAGTCGAGCATGTACGTCGATCTGCACGACCTGTTCGCCGAACACTCCCGCGTCCTGAAGGTCGGCGGCCGCTATGTGACCATCACCGGCTGCTGGAATCCGCGCTACGGCCAGCCGTCGAAGTGGGTCTCGCAGATCAACGCGCACTTCGAGTGCAACATCCACTCGCGCCGGGAGTATCTCCGCGCCATGGCCGACAACCGCCTCGTGCCACAGGCCGTCGTCGACCTGACTCCCGACACCCTGCCCTACTGGGAACTGCGGGCCACGTCATCCCTGGTGACGGGAATCGAGGACGCGTTCATCAACTCCTACCGGGACGGATCGTTCCAGTACCTCCTCATCGCGGCCGACCGCGTCTGACCCGGCGCTGACGGGAAGGGCCTGCCGGCAACACCCGCGGGCGGCGGATCATCGGGCTTCAGGCCCTGTCCCGCGCGCCGGGCTACAGGCCCGGTCCCGTGCGCCGGTCGGACGGTCCGCTGTGGCCAGCCACGACGTGGCACGGAGTCTCGACGCCGTCGTCCTCGCGCTGTTCGAATCAGGCGGCCCTGCCCTGTCGGGCCCCGCCCGTATCCGCGACTCGACCTCCGGCAGGCTTCCGTCGCAGCCGGGCGCGACCGGTCCCACCACGAGCGGGGTGAGGGGCTTCGTCGTCACGGCCGTCACGCGGCCGGGCACGCGGCGCCCTCACGGGCCGTTCCGCGGAGAGCCGGACGCCGGCTGCGTCGTGGCAGTCGGCGAACGGCTCAGGACTGGGATCGGGACACCGCCAGGAATGTGGCCACCAGTTCCCGCGCCCAGTCGCCGGAGGCGGGCTGGGCGCTGAAGATGGCGCGGTAGTACAGCGGGCCGAGCAGGAAGTCGACGGCCTTTCCCACCTCGGGCGCGTGGCCGCCTCGGGAGCGTTCACGTTCGATGATGGCGCTGAGTTGTTCGTGGCGGTCGCCGGTGCAGGCGCAGCCGCCTTCCGGTCCGGAGCCGATGGTGGCCCGCATCAGGGCGAGCGTGTCGGGGTCGGCGAGGTCGGTGGCGACGTCGGCCAGCCAGCGTTCGAGGTCGCCGTCCAGGGAACCGGAGTCGGGTACGACGACATCGCCGCTGAAGCGGCTGGTGGCGACGTCGTTCAGCAGCTGGGCGGCCGACCCCCAGCGCCGGTAGACGGTGGTGGCGTGCACGCCCGCGCGGGCGGCGACGGCGGGGATCGTCAGGGCCTCCGCGGGTTCCTCCGCGAGGAGTTCCGCGACGGCGCGGTGCACGGCCGCGCGCACTTTCGCGGAGCGACCGCCGGGACGTACCTGGACTGAAGCGTCAACCATGACGGAATTATCGCACTGATCGCTGCGTTAGTGGTAGCGTCTTAACGCATCGATCACTGCGTTTGGAGAGATTCGTGCCCACCTCCGCTCTGCCCCAACAACAACCCTCCCCGTCCGCCGCCCCATCCCGGACCGGCCGCGGGCGGCGCACGCTGGGCCGCCCGGTCGCTTTCGCCGCCCTCGCGGTCGTCTTCGTGCTCTTCATGGCCGCCTCCAGCGCGCCCTCCCCCCTCTACGTCGTCTACCAGCAGCAGTGGCACTTCTCCACGACCACCCTGACCACGGTGTTCGCGATCTACGTGCTCGGGATGATCGCGGCCCTGCTGGTGCTCGGCGCCCTGTCCGACCATCTCGGACGCCGCCCGGTCCTGCTGTCCGCCCTCGCTCTCGAAGCGGCGTCGATGGTGCTGTTCCTCACCGCGGACGACGTCGCCCTGCTGCTCACCGCGCGCCTGGTCCAGGGCATCGCCACCGGCGCCGCCATGACCACCCTCGGCGCGGCCCTGGCCGACCTCAACCCCGCCCACGCACCCCACCGCGCCGGCGTCATCACCGGCGCGGCTCCCACCTTCGGGCTGGGCCTGGGCGCGCTGGGCACCGGCTTCCTCGTCGAGTACGGGCCGCACCCCACCCGGCTCGTGTACACGCTGCTGCTGGCCGCCCTGCTGGTGGCCGGGGCCGCCGCCCTGGCGCTGCCGGAGACGTCGCTGCGCCGGCCCGGCGCCGCCCGCTCACTCCAGCCCCGCCTGAGGATCGCACCGCATCTGCGGGCCGACCTGTTGCGCCTGGTGCCGATCCTCGTCGCGAGCTGGGCACTCGGCGGCCTGTACCTCTCGCTCGGACCGTCCGTCGCCGTCGGCCTGTTCGGGCTCTCCAGCCATGTCGTCGGCGGCCTGGTGGTCACCCTGCTGACCGTGCCGGCCTCCCTGACAGCATTCGCCCTGCGCGGCTGGCCCACCTCGCGCACCCTCACCCTCGGCGCGAGCCTGCTGCTGGCCGGTACCGCCGTCGCCCTGACCGGGGTCGAGGAGAACTCCCTGCTCACGGCGGCGACGGGTACCGTCATCGCCGGGGTCGGCTTCGGAGCCTCGTCACTGGCCAGTTTCGGCACCCTGGCCCGGATAGCCGCTCCCGCCGAACGCGGCGAGCTGTTCTCCGTGGCCTTCGTGATCTCCTACCTGTCCTTCAGCGTGCCCGCCGTCATCGCCGGCATCGCCGTCACCCACACCGGACTGCACGAGACGTCCGTCGCCTACGCCGGAACAGTCGCCGTCCTCGCCTCCCTCGCCCTGCTCGCCCAGGCACTCCGCTCCCGCCGCACGCCCCGCGGGGAAGCCTGCCCGCAGACGTGACGGACGCGGGCGCGGTCACGGTTCAACCGGACCACCCAGATCGCCGCCCTGGACACCGGCGGAACACTCTTCTTCGACGACCACAACCCCGAGGTGGCCGCCCGCCCAGCCGGCGACGCTCCTCCGGGTGATCACCGGCGCGGTCCCCGCGACGTCAACGCCGGCACAGGTGGGCGCCGGGGTGGACGGGATGGTGTGCGCACGGTCGCACGAGTGGGCCTCTGGCGGCGTCGAGTCGTGGCCGCGCAGCCTGCGCGGGTGGGCGACCGCGTCGGTGGCCGGGTCGTCCACCAGATGTGCGATCTCGCGCAGTCCGAAGCCCAGCCGCCGGTAGGCGAGCACCTCCCGCAGCCCCTCCACGTCGGCCGCCGAGTAGGCCCGACATCCGGCCGCGGTGCGCGTGGACGGCCGTACGAGGCCGATCTCGTCGTAGGGATGCAGCGTGCGGACGCTCACGTCCGCGAGCTCGGCCACGCGTCCCACGGTCAGGTGCTCTTCCACGCCACCGACCGTCCGGCATGGCGCCACGTGAGGGTCAAGTGCCGCGCTCCTGGCACACGTTGGCCGAGCCGACCGTCCACTCGATCTTGTACGTCTCAGCCCCGCTGGGCGGACTTCAGTGCCGCCAGCAGCGTACGAGCGTCCCGGACGGTGGGATGGGCGTCACCGAGACGTACGGCGACCTCGTCCACGACGCGTTCGGCGTACGCCGTTCCGCTTGGCCCGTCACAGCCGAGCATGGCGTGGGAGACCCTCAGGCGCAGGGCCAGCGGGTGGTCCTCGCCGAGCCGGGAACGTGCTTCCGCGGCGAAGGCGCCGCATTCCCGGCGTACCTGCCCGGTCGGCTTCGAGCCGCCTTCGCGTTCCCAGGCGAGGACTTGGGCTTCCAGGTCGCGGGCCGCGGTGTCGGGGGTGACGGCCTCGGGCGGTGTGTCGCCGGGGTCGTCGCCCGTCGACGTCCCTGCGGCGGCCGCGGTGTCGTCCGGCCGCCGGCCTCGTGTGGGGAGGAGCGTCTCGAGGCGGCGGGTGGCCGGGAGGGTGGCGTGCTCACGGATGAGGGTGGTCGCCTCGGCCGGCAGGGGCGGTGGGGCGTGGCGTTCCGTCTCCGGTCCGAGAGGTGTCCCCGCCGGGTCGGCCGTGAGGGCCGCGGCGACCTCGGCGGGGGTCGGCCGCACGGTCGGATCGACCTGGAGGCACGACCGCACCACCTCTTCGAGTTCGGCGGGCAGACCCGTCAGGTCGGGTGTGCCGTCGCAGATGTTGCTGATCACGGCGAGGACCTTGGTGCCCCAGGGAAGGCGCCCCAGGGCGAGGCGGGCGAGGAGTGTGCCGAGGGAGAACACGTCGCTGGCCGGGGTGAACCGCTCGTGTTCGCGGATCTGTTCCGGCGAGGCGTAGGCGTACGTGCCGGCGAACCCGCTGCGGGGCTCGGTCAGCCGCTCGATCTGCGCGATACCGAAGTCGATGACGCGGGGGCCGTCCTCCGTCATCAGCACGTTGGCGGGCTTGAGGTCGAGGTGCACGATGCCCTCGGCGTGGATGGCGTCGAGCGCGGAGGCTATGCCCGCGCCGATACCGCGGACGGTGGCAGCCTCCAGGGCGCCGCACCGCTCGGCCACCTCCTGCAGCGAGGGCGCGGCCACGAACGGCACGGCCATCCAGGGGGTGTCGCCGCCGGTGTCGGCGGCGATCACGGGCACGGTGAACCGGCCGCTGACCCGGCGGGCCGCCTGCACCTCGTGCGTGAACCCCTCGCGGATCGAGGAGTTCGCCGCGTACTGCGCGTGCAGGGTCTTGACCGCCACCATGACGCCGTCCGGATCCTGGCAGAGGTAGACGCGGCCGAACCCGCCCTCCCCGACGCGTTCCAGGACCTCGTAGGACCCGAAGGCCGCCGGATCCTCCACCGCCCGCGCAGGCGTGGCCCGCCCTGCCTGCCGCCACTGCCCCAGGGCCTCGGCTCCGGCGTGGACGGCCGTGGCACCGCCCGGGCCGCGCGCCGGAGCGGACTCCCGCGCCTGCTGCTCGTCGTCCACCACGACGATCGACACCACGTGGGGTGTGCCCTGCCGAAAGGAGTACGCCTGCACGTGGACGTCGCCGGCGCCCTCGTGGGAGACGTAGACGCCGAGCAGCCCCAGCCGCTCGCACAGGGCGATCTCCTCGGGTCGCGGCCGGCGGTCCGCACGGGCGAAGTAGAAGGCGCGGGCCTCGCACCCCTGGTCGGCCACGCGCTGGATCACGCCGAGCCACTGCTCGACACTCACCTTGTGCGGTCGCGGACCGTCGCTGCCGTCGCTGCCGTCGCTGACCGGGAAGACCCGGGTGAGGGGCCGGGCGGGGGCTTCTCGGGCCAGCAGCCCGAAGGCCGTGGAGGGTGCCGCTTCCACCTGCCGGGCCAGCAGGGTTCCCGCCGTGTCACTGATGTGGAGTGTGGTCTTCCGGGTGGCCTGGGCGAGTCCGTCCCGTTGCTGGGACAGCGTGGCGTACTCGGGCGAGCCCGGGCCCTCGCCTCTCAGCTCCATGCACGCGAGCACCTTGTCGAAACAGGCCACTGCATGGTCCAGGTCGTCCGTCCGCACGGCCGCCTTCGCTCCCGCGACCAGTGCTCCGAGCGTCCGGTCGCTGCCCGCCCCGTACAACTGCTCGCATTTCTCGACGACATGGCCGTACATGCGGCTCGCCCGCGCGAGGTCGCCGCTCCGCTCGACCTCCGCAGCCGCCGCGAACAGGTCCTCCAGGCTGTCGTGCCCCCGCTCGTGACCGAAGGGAAGACCGCCGGCGAGTTCCGCATAGCGTTGGCGGGCGATGCCTGCGAGTTCATGTCGAGCGCCGAGCTCGCGCTCGGCGGTCTTCAGCATCCGGGTGAAGGTGCGCAGCGCGGCGGCGTTGTCGCCGGCCCGCTGCTGCCAATGGCCCATGTCGCCGAGCAGGTTGAGTGCGGCCTCGGTACGGCCCTCCTGCTCGGCCGAGCGGTGCATCTGCTCGTAACGGCGTACGGCTTCCTCGGGCCGCCCTGCCCGGCCGTGCCAGTGGGCGAGTTGGTGACGGGCCAGTCCGGTGTCCACATGGTGAGGCCCCTGGAGTCGCTCGCGGTCGGACAGGAGCTGCGCGAACAGCTGCACCGCGCCCTCATGGTCGCCCGACTCCCCTGTCCAGTGGGCGAGTTGGTGTCGCAGAGCCAGGGTGGCGGGGTCGTCGGGCCCGGGTGCGGTTGCGGCGCGGACGAGCAGTTCGCGATACCGCTCCACCGCCTTGCCGCGCCTGCCCTGCCGGCCGTCCTGCTCGGCCCGGGCGCTTCCCTCCCGTAGCCGCGCGAGCACCTCAGCTGTCGAATCGCCGGACTCCGGCGTGGAGTTGTGCCGCCTGCCGATCCAACGCATACGGGCCCCCGTGGCTGTCGATCGGCCGCCGTCCGGCCCTGCCGGCAGACCGGATGAGCAGCCCTTGGAGGGCAAAATACCGTTCCCCACTGGTGAGCGGGGGTGAGCTGCGGATCCCTTGCCGTTGACCAGCGCCGCCCCGAACGGTGTCGGGCGGACCGGCGGTTCACCCGGTCGATCTGGCCCGTGCCGCTTCCCGGGGTCTGCGTCCCCAGACAGTGAGCATTCCGGCTGACAGCGCGGCGCACTCCTCGGAGTCCAGGTAGCGGACCGCCGTGTCGATGGCCGCATCGTCGACCAGGCCGGTGGCGAGCATCGCTCCTCTGCTGCGCTCCCAGGTGTCCGCCCAGAAGCGGCTGATGGGGCTGCCCGCGAGGAGCGGTGGCACATGGATCTCGGCGGCTACGGGCACCAGCCCCGCCCCGCGCAGCAACTGGGGGTACGACGGCACCCAGGAGACATCGGTGCCGATGCTCGCCCGCAGCCCCTGCCACATCGCCCGCATCACCGCGGTGTAGGGCGTACGGGGCGTCTGCTCGCTCGTCAGGTCGACCGCGTCGCTGAGCACCAGCACACCGCCGGGCGCGACGCGTTCCGCCAGGGATGCGATCAGGCGGTTGTACTCGGGCAGGTGCATCAGTACGAAGCGCGCAT
Organism: Streptomyces sp. NPDC043878; assembly: GCF_056435735.1. NCBI lineage: Bacteria > Bacillati > Actinomycetota > Actinomycetes > Kitasatosporales > Streptomycetaceae > Streptomyces > Streptomyces sp. NPDC043878. The sequence continues at coordinate 196,847 of NZ_JBWKDW010000015.1, read as the reverse complement.
GCACGAGCTGGAACTGGCCGGGCACGAAGTCCGCAGCGGTGATGTCGGCTTCCAGCACGTCGAGCCCGGACACGGGCCGCCCGGTGAGGAAACGTACGTCGCGGTCCACGGCGAGCACGCTCGCCACTCCGGCCTCGTCCAGCAGCCGGCGGGATACCGTGCCCGTGCCGGCGCCCACGTCGAGGCAGCGCCATCCCGGGCCGACGCCCAGAGCCCGCAGCCGCGCCATGGTGATGTCGTCGTAGGCGAGGGCGCCGAAGTCGATGCGCTCCCCTTCGCCCGCCTGTCCGGGTGGGAAGACGGCCTCGCCGTAACGGCCGCCGTCCGGCGCGTGGTCGTCGTCGAACGATTGCATGGCCGGACCTCTTCACGCGGTGGGGCGGTGCCGGGGCGGCTGCTCCTTCAGAAGCCGCCGCCCACTGATCCTCCACCGGCGGCTGCACGCACGGCCGAGGCGCGCCGCGGGTGAGTCGATCGGCCCAGGGGATGCGGCTCAGCTCGCTCGCGTCCGCACCCCCGGCACCTGAGGTCAGGCTGCCACAGAGGTGCCGAGCATCTCGGAAGCCAGTTGCACCGGGGTGAGAACCTGTGCGGGCGCGACGGCCTGCGGAAGGCCACGGCAGGTGAAGCCGAGCTGCGCCATGGCCCGGAGGACTTCGCCGGCGCTGAAGTCACGGCGGTCCTGGCGTGTGATGACCTGACCGACCTGCTTGACGGGGTAGACCCGGCGACCGATGATCACGGACTCGCCGGAAACCTTCTCGGGCTTGACGCCCTTCATCGATTCCAGGACGCCGATCTTGGTGAGGTCGAACGGGAAGCGGGCGATGACACAGCGCATGATGCCTCACAGGGAGAGGGACGAAAGGTGGAGTGGTGCTTCCGCGGTGGTCGGCGGTTCAGCCGGCGAGGGCGAGGACACCCGGAGGGCTGCCGTGCGCGTCGACCACCGGCAGGGCACCGGGCTTTCGGCAGCGCATCGCGTACTGGGCTTCCGCCATGGTGGTCAGGGGCGAGGTGAACGGCCCCCGGTCGCCGAGGACGTCCCGCAGCTGGAGACGGTCCGTGTAGGCGGAGCCGTCGCGGACCGCGGTGAGCTGGGCGTGGGTGACCAGTGCGGTGCACGCGCCGTCGTCGTCGCAGACGAGCAGGTGCCGGGTTCGGGCACTGACCATGATGGACAGGGCCACCTCCACGGTCATGTCGTCGAGAACCTGTGGTCCGGCGGTTTCCATGGCGTCGGCGACCTTCCCGTGTGCGGGGGTGGCATTCGCCGAGTGGGGCTGCGTCTGAACCAGCGTCAAGCGGTGCCTCCTGCAGAAGTGGGCCAGTGTCCTGATCACGAGGTCTTCACGCCGCCGCGTCGAAGGAGGACTGCCGCCCGGCTCCGCGCCGGGCAGCCGCGGCGGGGCTGCGACGACCGCGTGAGGACGCGCTGCGCTGACGCCGCTCGACCACCGGAGCGGTGATCGTCACGGGGATGCCGGAGGGGGCCTGGGCGCCGGTGATGCGGCTCAGTTCCTCTTCACCGGCGCGGACCTGAGTGGTCTGGGGCACGATGCCGGCGGCGGTCATGAGCCGGGTCATGTCCCGGCGCTGCCCCGGGGTGACGAGGGTGACGACGCTGCCGGACTCGCCCGCACGGGCCGTACGGCCGCCGCGGTGCAGGTAGTCCTTGTGGTCGGTGGGCGGGTCGACGTTGACGACGAGGTCGAGGTTGTCGACGTGGATGCCACGGGCGGCGACGTTCGTGGCCACGAGCACGGTGACGTGCCCGGTCTTGAACTGCGCCAGGGTGCGGGTGCGCTGCGGCTGGGACTTGCCGCCGTGCAGGGCGGCGGCCCGGACACCGCTGTTCAGCAGGTCCCTGGTCAGCCGGTCCACGGCGTGCTTGGTGTCCAGGAACATGATCACGCGGCCGTCGCGGGCGGCGATCTCGGTGGTGGTGCGGTGCTTGTCCGCGCCGTGCACGTGCAGCACGTGGTGCTCCATCGTGGTGACGGCGCCCGCGGAGGGGTCGACGGAGTGGACGACCGGGTCGGTGAGGTAGCGGCGCACCAGCAGGTCGACGTTGCGGTCGAGGGTGGCGGAGAACAGCATCCGCTGGCCCTCGGGCCGGACCTGGTCGAGCAGGGCGGTGACCTGTGGCATGAAGCCCATGTCGGCCATCTGGTCGGCCTCGTCCAGGACGGTGATCGCGACCTGGTTCAGCCGGCACTCCCCGCGGTCGATGAGGTCCTTGAGCCGGCCCGGCGTGGCGACGACGACTTCGGCGCCACCGCGCAGCACGTTGACCTGCCTGCCGATCGACATCCCGCCGACGACGGTGGCCATGCGCAGCTTCACCGCGCGGGCATAGGGGGTGAGGGCATCGCTGACCTGCTGGGCGAGCTCACGCGTCGGCACGAGGATCAGGGCCAGCGGCTGGCAGGGCTCGGCGCGCTGTCCGGCGGTGCGGGCCAGCAGGGCCAGGCCGAAGGCGAGGGTCTTGCCGGAACCGGTGCGGCCACGGCCCAGGACGTCGCGGCCTGCGAGGGTGTTGGGCAGGGTCGCGCCCTGGATCGGGAAGGGAACGCTCATGCCCTGCGTACTCAGCGCGGCCAGCAGCTGCGAGGGCATGTCGAGATCGGCGAACGCCTCGACCGCGGGCAGCGCGGGAGTGATCGTTTCAGGCAGGGCGAACTCGCCCTGCACCGCTGCGGACCGTCGACCCTGGCCGCCGGAACGGCGCGGGCTCCCGGAACGGCTCGCGGCGGGCGAGCCGAAGCGGCCTCCTTGCCGCGAACCGGCGCCGGAGCCGAAAGCGGGGCCCTCGGTCCGACGGGGGCGGAAGGAGCGACTGTTCGTACGTGTGGGGTTCATGGAAAACCTTCCTTGATACACGGCACGTACCAAGGAATTCCCGCAGCGGAAATTCAGCGCGGGGAATCACAAGCACGGACCGGATGGAATGCGAAATGAAATCTGATGTGCAGTAAATTCGGCGTGGCACGCCACGGGCGAAGTTCGTGACGGCCCGTGGACGTGACACTCCGGACGCCGATCGGTTGCGGCTCCGAGGAGACGTGACCCCTGGAGAGGCGCGAGCGGTGTTCAGGTGACACCGCTGCACGAGAAATTCGCAGCTGGGGCCCGCACCCCGAGGGGTGCGGGCCCCAGCTGCGAAGTGTGCGTCAGCGTCAGGCGAGAGCGATGTTCTCGGCCATCGGGCCCTTCTGGCCCGACGCGATGTCGAAGGTGACCTTCTGGCCTTCGAGCAGCTCGCGGAAGCCCTCGGCGGCGATGTTCGAGAAGTGGGCGAACACGTCGGCGCCCCCACCGTCCTGCTCGATGAACCCGAAACCCTTGGCCGCGTTGAACCACTTCACGATGCCTGATGCCACGATACAGCTCCTTTGGGGCAGAACAACCGGGCCCCGCGAGGCGCGGATACCGGGTCGCCGCGATGATGCCCCGTCCGGAAAGTGACCGGCAATACGAAAAAGCTTTCAACGGCCGGGAAATGCACCGGCGAAGATGCTTGATTTTCGGGAACCACAACTGCAACTGAGATCGACAGTAGCACGATGTAGCGGCCCAGGTACGCCGAATATCCCCACCCTGTCGGATGCGGTAAATACACTCCCCGCGCGGTACGCCAAATACTTACCCCGCCGTCACAGATATTGAGCCACGGCGTGGTCGCGGTCGGAAGGCGGGTAAGAAGGAAGGCGACGAGGGCGTGTTCAAATTCGGCAGAGGGGAGGTGCCGCGCAGTCCTTCACCGGAGCTCTCGCCGCCGTGTTGACTCCGGCCCCGTGTCCCGCCGCCAATTGGGCCTCCGGAAGCCGAGTAGATCGGCCTGCCGTGGGAAAGATCAGGGCTTCCGAATGGGCACCACCCCTCGCCTACCCGCAAGGATCGCCGATGCTTCCTGAGGTCCGACCGCATGTGTCCACCCCCCTCACAGACCAGTTGGAACACCGGCTGGACCTGGTCGCCGACCTCGAAGCCGGGCATCTCGACGTGGAGTGTGTCGCCGGCATCGCCGTCGTCGCGGCCGCCCACTCCGGTGGTTACGCGGCCATCGGCCATCTCCTCGGGCTGTTGGCCGCGCTGCCTGCTCCCACCGCGGCCGGAGAACGCTTCTGGTCCAACCTGTGGAGGTCCTCGGGCACCGCCTACCTGCTGCCCGCCAACATCAAGGCCGAGATGCTGCAAGCCCTGGCAGGCGAAGGAACCGCCCTGGCCCGACAGATCCTCTCGGCCGTCGATGAGATGACCCCGCCGCAACGTGTCGCCGCAGGGGAAGTGATCGGTCAAGCCCTCGTCGAGTCCGACCGTCTTCCCGACCTGAAGCCACAGGTCCTCGGGGAACTGTGGCTCCGGGATCTCGAACTGACCGCCTGGCACGTCCTGCACGCCGACCGCAGGTCGGATGATCCCGCCGGACGAAAGGCGTTCCTCGACGCCTGGTCGAGCGTCTGAGCGTTCACTCCTCCGACAACAGCAGCACCGCCCTTACGGCGCCCGAGTCCCCGAACGGCGCACTCCCCCGGCCTCGTCCAGGCATCCAGGGCTGCTGGGCGGGTCGCAGTGCGGGAGGCGATCGGCGCCGTAGCACTGTCACCGCAGTGGGAGTAGCCGGTCCGCCCGCGAAGCCGTCCACGGCGGCCTCCGGGCGAACCGGACGGCCGGGTCAGGGCAGAGCGGTGATGTGGACGGCGGCGCGGGACCGGTTGTGTGCCCAGCGCTTGACGTCGGCTGTGTCGTGGAGGAGTTCGGCGGCGCGTTTGCCGACGTGGGACGGACGGTGCATTGGGGCCGTTGGCGCGGGCGGCGCGGGTGATCGTGGGCGGGTGGCGTTCGTGGGCCTGGCGCGGCCCGGCCGCCTGTCATCGTTCTTCCCAGGTCCGCCCGCAGGCCGGCCTCGGGGACATGGAGACGACCGGGAAGCCGGACGCGGGGACCCGTTACCGCGCCGCGCGTGGTGCGGGAGCGGTGGCGGACGTGGCGTGGCGGAAGCGCCCGGCCGGTGGATCGGCCGCTTGGCCGGCTCGGGCGTAGGCGGCGTTGAGGCGCTGGGCTTCTTCGAGTTGGTCTTCGAGGATGACGATGCGGCAGGCGGCCTCGATGGGGGTGCCGTGGTCGACGAGTTCACGGGCGCGGGCGGCGATGCGCAGCTGGTAGCGGGAGTAGCGGCGGTGGCCGCCCGGGGAGCGCAGCGGGGTGATGAGGCGGGCTTCGCCGATGGCACGCAGGAAGCCCTGGGTGGTGCCGAGCATCTCGGCGGCCCGGCCCATGGTGTAGGCGGGGTAGTCGTCGTCGTCGAGACGGCCGTAGGAATCGTCTGCTGTCATCGCACCTCTTCGTGGAATGCGTCGAGGGGCCCTGGTGCCGTACCGGCACCAGGGCCCCGAAGGAACTGTTACACCATCTGCCGGCCCTCGTGCTGCGCCGGCCCTCTGTTTCCGCGGACCCGGCCTTGATGCTGCCGGGGATGCGGGGATCGCGGATGCGTGACCGGAGACCACCTCACTATCGATGTCCTGCGGTACCCGGACCAGTTGTTGCCGTCCGGGCGATCCTGATGGCGTTCCACTCCTCCGTTCTTCCCTCTGAATCAATCACTTGCCGTACGGGTACTACTCACTGCTGGTACTGCGAACTGCTGGTACTACTCACTGCTGGTGGCCTCGCACAAGCGCCACACTTCGGCAGCCAGCCCCGTCGCCCGTCCTGCACCTGCTCTGGCTTGGAACCCCACTGCCGAACCTCCCGGTGCGCGCGTCCGCAGCCAGACGCCTTCACCCGGGGAACCACTCGGAACTGCGCTGCTGGTACCGCGGTCCTGCTGGTGGCGGCCCCTGATCACTGCGGGCCACCCGGTCCGGTCGTCAGTCCCGTCGCCGTCCTGCACCTGCTCTGGCTTCGAAACTCCACCACCGCACCGCCATGCACACTGCAACTGCGTACTGCTGCCCGGCAGTTCATCTCTGCCGGGCCCTTCTCGATCTCGGCTACGAGAGAAACCATAACCGCACGATCAGCCAATGTCTACTCCGGCCAGGACAGATTTTCGCGTGCCCGGCAGCGAGGTAGTCGCCACCGGGCGTGACAAGGGCGCTTTCCCGCAGACTGGGGCCCGAGGGGCGGTCAGATCCGCGGTCACCTTCCGCACGAAGCTGCTCCGCGAAGGGCAGCGGGCCGGCGCCTGGGGGCGTCCGCCTCCGGGAGGCGGAGGCGGATCGTCCCGCGTCGGACCCGTGCCTCGGCACGTCGGGAACCGCTTCGGTGTGAAGAGCGCTCCAGCGGATACGGGCAGTTCATGAACTTGCTGAAGGGTCTGCGGGAAGCCGACCGCGTGGTGACGCAGCAGGCTGCGTCCCGCATCCCCACGCGTGTGGCCAAGGCGTTGTCCGGTGTGGAGGAGGCCGCGGAGAGCACGAAACTGTGGTGCGGTGCCGCGGCGGTGATGGCCGTGTTCGGTGGGCGGCGCGGCCGTACCGCGGCAGCCGCGGGGCTGGCCTCCCTCGCGATGGCGCAGGTGGTCGCCAACGGTCTGGGCAAACGGCTGGCGGACCGTCCCCGGCCGCCGAAGGAGTGGATCCCGCACGACGAGGTCCACGACCGCCCCGACTCCTCCTCTTTTCCCTCGGGCCACACCGCGGCCGCGGCCGCCTTCACGGCGGGCGTCGCTCCCGCCTGGCCGGCCGCCGCCCTGGTCTGTGCGATCCCGGCTGCCATGGTGGCCGTCGAGCGCGTACAGTCCGGCGCCCACTACCCCAGTGACGTCGCCGCAGGCGCCGCCATCGGCCTGGCCAGCGCCAAGCTCGTCGTTCGGCACGTTCGCCGCTCTTGACCGGCTTGCCGAAGGCACACCCCCGTAACCCGACCGTGCACACCGGCAACGGGACGAGCTGTGCACACAGGCAGCGGGACGAACCGTGCACACCGGCAGCAAGACGAAGGGTTCTGCTTCCTCGCCCCGTCAGCGCCGCCTCGTCTCCGCTGCCTGCCCCGACACCCTGCCCGCCTCGTCTCAGCCCCGTGCCGTGCGTCACGACGGGGCGAACGTCGCCTGGTCGCGACACTAGAGCGGGTCGTGCCCGGCGACGGCGCCGCCCGGGCTGTCCAGCAGGGCGATACGGGCCGTGATCCGCTTGCCGACCGGCCTCCGCTGCGCCTCGAACCCCTGGGCGACACTCATCACGATCTCCAGGCCGTGCTGGCCCACCCTCCCCGCATCCGCGGCGCGGGCCACCGGCAGGACCGGGCTGGAATCCCACACCTGCACCTCGGTCATGCCGTCGGTGATGCGCAGATCCAGCAACACCGGGCCCGGCGCGTACTTGCAGGCGTTGGTGACCAGCTCGCTCACCACGAGCTGCGTGACGTCCATGGCCCAGCCGGAGACCGGCAGGCCGTGCTCGGCCTGCACCCGGGTCAAGAAGTCCGCGGCCATGTGGCGGGCGCGGGCGATGTCCGCGCCGTCGCCTTCCAGGGCCACGGTCACCTGCGGAGCCTGCTCGTCGGGGACGACGCCGTCCTCACCCGCAGGCAGGGAACTCATCGCCGGGCCGCGGATCGGCGCCGACGTATGCCAGGTGGGAGCCGTAAGCGGAGGGGCGGGCGACACGGACCGGGCGCATGCCGGGGCGTGCGGGTGATGGGCTCGCCGACGACCAGTTCGGCGTCCGGCGCCAGCGCGGCCGCCTGCGCGGGGCCGTGCTGCCGGGCGCGGGCGAGGAAGGCGCGCGGAGTGCGGCGCGCGTCGGCGGCGCGAATCGCGCCGACATCCCACGCCACGCTGGAACCCAGCGTGGCGTCCTCACCCGTGCCCTGCTCATCGGCCGCCTGCTTCATAAGCGGGATGATCATTTAGGGCTCTTTCGTTGTGTCAGCCACCGGTGAACGGCTATTCGCCCGCGCTTACCCGGAAACCGGCCCTCCACACCAGGGGGCTGGGTCCTGCCGCCCACCCTTCCGGTGGCCTGTCGTCGAGCACCACCGGGCCGGAAGGGGACCGCGACCCACGGCCCCGCACGACCCGCGATCCCCGCCGGCGGGTCGACACGCACGGAAGCGGACAGGTGCGCCCTCCGTCACCTGCCCGCCCCGCCCCATGCCGCCCCGCGCGGTGCGCTCCCCGTGCGGGCGGACCGCTCGGCTCAGGGTCAGGCCGGAGCGGTCAGGCCGGAGCGACGCTCTCGGTCCGGACGCGCTGGGCGACGTCGCGCAGTTTGATGTTGTGGTCCTGGGAGACGCGGCGCAGCACGTCGAAGGCGTCGTCCTCGCTCAGGCCGTGGCGCTCCATGAGGATGCCGAGCGCTTCACCGATGGCGTGCCGGCTTTCCATCGCGTGTTCCAGCTGGTCGATGGTGCGGGCGCTGTCCAGCGCCACCGCGGCGTGCGAGGCCAGCATCCAGCCCGCCGTCTCGATGTCCTTGCCGAACGCTCCGGGACGGCGTGCGTACAGGTTCAGCGCACCGAAGTCGTCGTTGTCGGTGTAGAGCAGGACACCGGTCATGCTGCCCATCCCGAGCCTGCGGGCCTCCGCGGCGAAACGCTGCCACGTGGGCTGCGGCTGCCGCATGTCCTCGATCCGGTACACACGGCTGCCGTCCTTGCGGCGGGCCAGGTCGAAGCAGGGCCCCTCGCCCAGCTCCCCCTGCAGCCGGTCCGCCTCCCGCACCATCCCGCCGCAGGCCGCCAGCGTCACCGCCCGGCCCTTGCGCACCGCGAGGATCCCCGCCTCGTCGCAGCCCTCCACCAGCTTCACCGCCGACGCCGCGATCTCATCCAGCGTCGCCTGAACCGAATCCTGCGCCAGCAGATCCCGCGCCAGCCCAGCCATCTGCTCGGCGAACTCCCGCCACTCCACCGCCACCGCCACCACCCCTCCCCATTCACGACTCCGCCACAGTATCCCCGGCGTCTTCACCTCTCAGTGGGCACCTGTGCCGGGCATGGGCAGACCTGGGGCGGTTCCAGGCGTCCGCGGCCCTGATCTGCGGGTGTCGCGCGTACGTTGCCTCGCAGGTCAGCCCGCGCGTCAGGCGCTGACGCCTCCGTTCCGGCGGGCGCCGCCTCGGACCCGGTCTGCAAATGAGGGCGATGCTCTGTGGCGGTCCGCGCGGGAGATGTCCTCGACGTCGAGACCGGTGAAGGCGTGCGCACCGTGCATGTCGTCGTGCCCGGGTGTGCGGCGGGAGCGTGCGGCACCCGGCAGGCCACCGCGCCGTATGGCTCGGCGGGTCCGTCAAGGCATGACCGCGGCAGGGCCCGGCGAGTCGCCCACCGGCCGATGCCCTGGCCCGTGACCCGGTCGGGGGCGGCGGCATCGACGCGGTGACCTGCGAGCGATCCGCGAGCCCCGAGGGTGGGTGCCGAGGGCGAGGGCGCCGCGGGCAGTGCCGGAAGGAGTCCCCACAGGCCCCTTCCGGCCCCGGTGCGCTCCCCTTCTCCCCTTCGGAGTCAGCGCCCGTCGGTGTCCCCGTGGCTGCGCACGACCTCCTTCATCTTGGCCACCGCGAATCCCCAGCCCTGTTGGACGGTGGGCTTGGCCGGGACGGCGATCTCGTCAGGGTTGGTGAGGACGTCGAGCAGGACCGGGCCGGGGGTGTCGAAGGCGCGGCGTACGGACTCCTCCAGGTCGGCGGGGTCGGTGACCCGGATGCCGGTGATGCCCATGGCGGTGGCGACGGCGGCGAAGTCGGGATTGTCCAGTACGGTGCCGAACTCGGGCAGTCCGGCCTGCTCCTGTTCCAGCTTGACCATGCCCAGGCGGCGGTTGTCGAAGACGACGAGTTTGACGGGCAGGCGGCTGGTCTTCAGCGTCATGAGGTCGCCGAGAAGCATGCTCAGTCCGCCGTCGCCGCAGAACGCCACGACCTGGCGGTCACGGTCCAGGCACTGGGCGCCGAGCGCCTGGGGCATCGCGTTGGCCATCGAGCCGAGGTTGTAGGAGCCGATCAGCCGCCGGTCGCCGCGCATCTCGACGAACCGTGAGAGCCACACCGTCGCCATGCCCGTGTCGGAGGTGAAGACGGCGTCGTCGTCGGCGATCCGGTCGACCACGGCCGCCAGGGCCTCCGGACGGATGTCGTGCGTCCGGTTGTCCAGCGCGGAGCGGATGCGTCCGACCAGGTTGGTGTCGTGCTGCGGGTCGGCGAGCCGGGCCTGGCCCGCGCGCCAGTGCGTGAAGTGTTTGCGCGCGCTCTCCAGGTGCGAGCGGTCGCGTGCGCCCTCGGTACCGGCGGGCGCGGCGTTCAGGTGGCCGAGCAGGTCGCGGACGGTGGCGCCCGTGTCGCCGACGAGTCCGATCTCGACGGGCACCCGGCGCCCGATGTGGGCGGCCTCCGTGTCCACCTGGATGACGGTGCGGTCCTGCGGATACCAGTCGCGGTAGGGGAAGTCCGTGCCCAGCAGCAGGAGGGTGTCCGCGTCCTGCAGGGCGGCAGCGGCGGCGGGGTTGCCGATCAGTCCGGTCTGCCCGACCTGGAAGGTGTTCGACTCGTCCTCGAAGCCCTCCTTGGCCTTCAGGGTGAGCACCATCGGTGCGGCCAGCCGGTCGGCCAGGGCCAGTACGTCCTCACGGGCGGCCCGGGCACCCCGCCCGACCAGCAGGGTGACGCGCTCGGCGCGGTCGAGAAGCTCGGCGGCACGGCGTACGGCGGACTCGTCCGGCCGGGTCAGCGGGGCGTTGAGGGAGAAGCGGGCGGGCCGGTCGGTGGTCAGTTCCTGCTCGCCGAGGTCTCCCGGCACGGTGAGGACGGCGACGCCCTTGCGGCCCAGCGCGGTGCGCACCGCCGTCTCCAGCATCTGCGGCAGCTGGTCGGGGGAGGTGATGGTGGCCCGGAAGACCGCCACGTCGCTGAACAGGGCGTCGTTGTCGACCTCCTGGAAGTAGTCGCTGCCGATCTCGGCGAGGGGCACCTGGCCGGTGATCGCCAGGACGGGGGTGTGGCTCTTGGCCGCGTCGTAGAGCCCGTTGAGGAGGTGGACGGAGCCGGGGCCGACGGTGCCCATGCAGACGCCGAGGGTGTCGGTGAGCTGTGACTGGGCGCTCGCGGCGAACGCGGCCGCCTCCTCGTGGCGGCAGCCGATCCACTCCAGGTCCTCGGTGGTGCGGATGGCGTCGGTCAGCGGGTTGAGTGCGTCTCCGACGACGCCGAAGACCTGGCGTACGCCAAGCTCGCTCAGCGCGTCCACGATGACGCGGGCCACGGTGGGTGCCACAGGGGATCCTCCAGATCACACGGTGAAGCGGTCGGGGTCGGCGGCGTGCCAGTCGGCCGCCCAGGACTGAGGCGGTTCGGCGAGCAGCTGGCCGGGCTCCAGCCATTCGTAGAGCTGCTCGTAGGAGCGTTCGGTGTAGGGGTCGATGCGCCGGTGCAGCATGTGCGGGCGCAACTGCGCGGGGTCGGTGACGCCCATGGACGCCATGAGCTGCAGGGCGCTGGCCACGGTCGCCTTCTGCAGGCGCTCGACGCGGAGGGTCTTGTCGCCGACGTCGAGGGCGCGGGCCCGGCGGGGGTCCTGCGTGGTGACGCCGGTGGGGCAGGTGTTGGTGTGGCAGCGCTGCGCCTGGATGCAGCCGACGGCGAACATCATCGCGCGGGCCGCGTTGCCGTAGTCGGCGCCTTGGACGAGTCGTTTGACCAGGTCGGTGCCGGTGGCGATCTTGCCGCTGGCGCCGATCCGGACACGGTCGCGCAGGCCGGCGCCGACCAGGGCGTTGTGTACGGTCAGCAGGCCCTCGGTGAGCGGGGTGCCGACGTGGTCGGCGAACTCCAGGGGTGCCGCGCCGGTGCCGCCCTCGGCGCCGTCCACGATGATGAAGTCCGGACCCGTGCCCTCCTCCAGCATGGCCTTGCACACCGCGAGGAACTGGCTGCGCGAGCCCGGACAGAGTTTGAAGCCGGTCGGTTTGCCGCCGGACAGCTCCCGCATCCTGGCAACGAAGCGGACGAGTTCGCGCGGGGTGGAGAAGACCCGGTGATACGGCGGTGAGATCACCGTCTGCCCGGCGGGAACGTCGCGGACCCGCGCGATCTCGGCGTTGACCTTCGCTCCGGGCAGGACTCCGCCGATGCCGGGCTTGGCGCCCTGGGAGAGTTTCAGCGACACGCACTTCACGTGGTCGTGCGCGGCCTTGTCGGCGAACTCTCCGGCGTCGAAGGCGCCGTCCTGGGTCCGGCAGCCGAAGTAGCCGGTGCCGATCTCCCAGACGAGGTCGCCGCCCGGCCGCAGGTGGTATTCCGACAGGCCGCCCTCCCCGGTGTCGTGGGCGAATCCGCCGGCGGCGGCGCCTCCGTTCAGGGCGAGGATCGCGTTGGCCGACAGGGAGCCGAAGCTCATCGCCGACACGTTCAGCAGCGCCATGTCGTAGGGGCGGGTGCAGTCGGGGCCGCCGATCCGCACCCGCGGCGGCGTCTCGGGCACCGCGCAGGGGGCCATGGAGGGGATGAGGAACTCGTAGCCGGGCTGGTAGACGTCCTGCTCGGTGCCGTACGGCTGCTCGGCGTCGGTGCCCTTGGCCCGTTCGTAGACGATGCTGCGCACGTCCCGGTCGAAGGGGCGGCCGTCGAAGTTGCGCTCCACGAAGTACTGCTGCAGCTCGGGGCGGATCCGCTCCAGCAGGTAGCGGGCGTGACCGAGGACCGGATAGTTGCGCAGCACGGTGTGCCGTCGCTGCAGCAGGTCCCAGGTGCCCAGGGCTCCCAGCAGGACGAGTGGGACGGCGGCGAGAAGCCACCACGGCGAGACCCATGCCGCGGCGGCGGCCACGAGTCCCGCGGCCAGTGTCAGGGCGACCAATCCGATACGTGTCACATTGCGCTCGTAACCCGGGACGCACCCTCCATGCCCGCCGCTGACGTCAAGAGACCGTCAAGGACCTGCGAAGACGCGCGGAGGGGAGGGAGGGGTCAGGTCGGGATGCCCGGAGGACGCGGATGTCGCGGACGTCGTGGCGGACTGCGAGAGCGCCATGCTGCCACCCGCCGCCCGGCGGGAACCTGTGACTGGTTTGCCCTGACACTGGGCAGCCGCGCGTGGCTGTGGCGCACCGCGCCCCTGAGTCCGGCGCGGAACACACCCCGGCCGGGCCGGCGGCGATCCGCCGATCCGGTGGCACCGCTCCCCGTGCGTGCCTGCCCGCAGGGGTGAGCAGCTCGCCGGCCACCAAGGGGCGCGGTCCACCGTTCGCCGCGCGAGGGGAGAGAAACGACGTGCCGTGCGACCACAATACGGCTGCACGGCGGCCACATCGTTTCATTAGCCAGCGAATAGCGACAAAATCTCCGTATCGCCCATGTGCCTCCCGGGGGCGCGGAACACTCCACGCACAGAGGTGACTTGGAGGTACCGCGTGCTGCACCCATCCCCCGGAGACGAGCAACAGCTCGTCCTGCCCGCCGGCTTCGACAAGGTCGTCCAGGTCATCGACCAGTACGTCGCCGAGCGGCAGACCGGCCGGCCGCACCTGCCGCAGTCCCGCCGGCACCGGCTGCCGGCCCTGCTGCTGGCACGCGAGCCGGACGGCGACCCGGCACCAGGCGCGGCCACCGCCGAGCCGGACCAGGGGCTCACCACCCTCGTGCTGGCGTACCGGCAACGCCTGGTGTCCTCCGAGAACGAGCCGGACCGGTATCTGGCCAGCCTCGCGCCGCACGCGGTCGTCGACGACGCGCGGCCCGCGCGCACCGGCCCGCCGGAGGACGCCGCGGCCGCCCCGCACGTACAGCTGCTGGAGGACGTGGCGTTCCAGCTGCGCGCCTCCATGCCGGAGAAGGCCGGACCCCTGCGGCTGCCCGAGTTCGACACCTGCCTCGCGGTCCTGCGCGCCGCGCTGCCGCCCGGCGCGGAAGAAGAACGCCGGGCCCTGCAGAGCATGCTCTGCAACCGGTTCACCCAGCGATACCAACCGTCCCCCAACACGGCGCAGCTCGGCGACGCCGTCGGCGGGAGATGGGGGGCGCTGGTCCGGCTGCTGACCGTCGTACCGGCCGGCTGGCTGTGGCGTCAGTGGTACGGCATGCGGGTCGACCGGCATCACCCGTGGGTGGGCCGCATGCTGAACCAGACCGGGCGCAGCTTCCTCAACGCGGCATCGGCCCTGCGCGCGGCGCACCGGCACACCCTCGCCCAGGACTCGGCCGAGCCCCGGCACCCGGAGGCGGCTGCCCTGGCGGTCCGCGACGAGGCGGTGGTCCGGCAGGTCCTGCTCACCGCGCTGATCCGGGACCTGGTCAGGGCGGCACGGCCCCGGGTGTGGAGCCGGCGCCGCCCGCGCCGCCGCTGGGCGTTCGTCGTGCTCCTGCCGACCGTGGGCGGCGAGGGCTCGGCCTGCCGCAAGTTCCTGGACACCTACGCCGCCGTCGCCCGCGACACCGGCACCGGCCCCCTGCTGGTGCTGGGCGCCGCCACCGCCGAGCTCCCCTCCTACGCCGCCGGCCCCCCGCGCCCGGCCGTACCGGCGCAGGGCGGCGTCCCCGACACCCGCCGCGCCGAACAGGCGCTGACCGCGCTGTTCGCGGCGGCCGCGGCGGGCCGGGCCACCGAGGCCGTGAACGTGCTGCCCCTGCCGCGCACCGACGACGACGGCACGGCGAAGGACTGGCTGGCCGTCCACCGCGCCGTGACGCCCCACCGCCCCAGCCGCCTGGACTGGGCGAGGCCGTCGGCCGCCGTCACCGCCGCGGCGGTGCTGTGCGCCGGCGGCTTCTTCCTGTCCCGGGCGGTGGTGGAGCACTTCTCCGACGCGCACTCCCCCACCCCCACCCCGACCGCCACCACCGCCTCGGCCTCGGCCTCCTGCCGGCACGTGCCGAGCGGGGAAGTGGTCGGGCTCACCGACGGCACCGACGGCTGCGACCTCGCGCACGGCCTGTACGCGCCGGACCTGAGGAAGCTGGAGAGGACCCTCGGCCGCCAGAACGCCCAGGTGGACACCAGCCGGCCGTATCGCAGTCTCGTGTTCTTCGCGCCGCTGAGCGTGGGCTCGGAGTCCAAGCGCACCGTGCCCACCGGCTTCCAGATGCTGCGCGGCGCGCTGCTGGCCCAGAAGCAGGTCAACGACAGCCACCTGAAGTCGCAGGTGCCCGTGCGGCTGCTCATCGCCAACGCCGGCGAATACTTCCGCTACGGCTCTCGCGGCGCAGCCGACACCACGGGCACCGGAACCGGGAAAAGCCACTCCGCCGTGGACGTCTCGCAGACCATCATCGACCGCGCGGAGCGCGACCACGTCGCGGCGGTCATCGGCCTCACCCAGAGCCGCCCGGAATCGCAGCAGGCCGCGATCGAGCTGGGGGCGCGCGGCATCACCGTGCTGGGCACCGGCGTCTCCGGGCAGCGCATGGTCGAGGGCGCCTCCCCCGTGTCGTACTTCCAGCTGTCCCCGCCCGACTCACGCATCGCCGAGGTGGTGGCGGCCTTCGCCCGCGACTCACCCCGGCTGCACACCCTGGCCGCCCCGGCCCCCGGCCGCACCGGGCCGGCCGCCGTCGTCGTCTTCGACCCCCAGGACGAGTACTTCAGCGCCGACCTCGCCCACCGCTTCGAATCCGCCTACCGCACGAGCGGACTCGTGCGCCTGGTGCCCTACGGCGAGGTGGACGACGGCCGCCGCACCCGCGCCGTCGCCGACACCGTCTGCACCCTGGTCCAGCGCACCGACGGATTCGTCCTCTACGCGGGCCGCTCCAGCGTCATGGAGGACCTGTTCCTCTACATGCAGCACAACCGGGCCTGCCGCGCCCACCGAGGCGGCGTCGCGGTGCTCGCGGAGAGCCCCGCCCCGGACCTGATCCTGCACCCGAAGCTGATGCCGCAGAGGTACGGCGCGCTGACCCTCTTCTACAACCAGTTCAGCCTGCCGGCCCCCGGCGGCCCGTTCGCCGGAAGCTTCCACGACGCCTTCGGCCTGTCCGCCGAGGCCGACTCCGCGGTCGGCTACGACGCCGTCAACATCCTCTCCGAGGCCATGGACGCCATCTTCACCACCGACCGCTCCTTCTCCCCCAGCGCGCTCGTCACCTA
Source organism: Streptomyces sp. NPDC043878 (assembly GCF_056435735.1). Classification (NCBI taxonomy): domain Bacteria; kingdom Bacillati; phylum Actinomycetota; class Actinomycetes; order Kitasatosporales; family Streptomycetaceae; genus Streptomyces; species Streptomyces sp. NPDC043878. The sequence goes on along the minus strand of NZ_JBWKDW010000015.1, from coordinate 180,821 downwards.
CCTGCAGGATCCCGGCGTCCGCGAGTACGTCGGGGAGTCCGGGGTCATCACCCTGGACGGCAGCCACAACTACCCGCAGAACAAGGAGATCCACATCCGCGAGATCACCCCCCAGGGGACCAAGGTCACCGACCTGACCTGCGGAGTTCTGGCCGACGGCGCCCGGTCGGTCACCAGCTGGGGCCCCGAGGGCCGCTACACGTGTCCGGTGGACGACGACGCCTCCTGACACCGGCCCCGCCCGGAAACAGGCCGCAGCCTCCCCGGGCGGGGCCCGTCCTGGTCGAGGAGTACTGGCGCGAGATCAGCGCGGGCCTCGCCCACCATGCCGTCCCGGTACGGCACTTCGTCCTCCACGCCGACCAGGACACCCTCCGCCGGCGCATCGAGGGGGACACCGTCATGGGTCCCTCCTCGTTCCGCCTCCGACACCTGGGTCCCTACGCCGAGGCGGCCCGTACGTGGCTGCACGGCGAGGCCGAGGTCGTCGACACCACGCACCTCACGCCCGCCCAGGCCGCCCTGCGGGTCGCGGCGGCCGTCAAGGCGTGAGGCCCCGCCCTCCGCTCCGGCAAGCCCGGGTTCCCAGAGGCCGGCGAACAGGTTCGCCGGCCCCCGGCAGCCTGCCGGGGTGTCCGTCTGCGAGCGGGCGGGGCCGACCGGTGTCGTCGCCCCGGGGTGTCACAGGGTCGCGGTCGTCTGTTCTCCCGCCGCGCTGCCGGCCAGCCACTGGTCCCAGGCGAGGTTGAAGTCGGCGTAGCCGTTGTCGGCGGGCGCCTTGGCGCGGGAGGAGCCGGTGATGGTGACCGGGTCGCCCTGCTTGACCTGCCCGTAGAACCACTTGGCATCGGACATGGACAGGTGGACGCAGCCGTGGGAGCCGCGGGCGCTGCCGCTGCCCGGGTTGGGGTCGCCGGTCGAGTAGTGGACGTAGGTGCCGGACTGGGTCAGGTGGACGTCCCAGGGCAGGGTCAGGTCGTAGTAGTTGGCGCTGCCCTTGTCGCAGCTGATGCCGACGCTGCAGGAGGTCATGTGGACCTTCTCCTGCTTGTCGATGACGGCCATGGTGCCGTTCCACGTCGGGTACTCGGGGCTGCCTGCGTTGATCGACAGGGTGCGCACGGGGCTGCCGTTGCGGGTCACCTTCATGGTGTGGCCGGTGACCGAGACGTCCGCGCGCACGTCGTCACCGATCTTGAAGGTGTGCGTGTAGCCGTGGACGCCGTAGCGCCCGTTGCCGTTGCTGACGCCCTTCATGTCGGCGTCGACCTTCACCGTGGTGTGGGCGGGCCAGTACGTCTTGGGCCGCCAGTCGGCACGCTTGTCGCCCATCCAGTGCCAGGCGCCGGCCACCGGCTGCGAGGCGCTGACCTTCATGTGCTTCTCGACCGCGGCCCGCGCCTTCTCCGCCACCGGGTCGGTGAAGATCACCGAGACGGGCATGGCCACACCGACCGTGGTGCCCGTCTGCGGGGTGATCGTCTCCAGCAGCATCGGCGGGCCCGCCGGCTTCGTCGGCTTGGGCGAGGCACTCGCGCTCGCCTTTCCCGATGCCTTCGCGTCGTTCCCGTTCCCGCTCGCCTTGTCACTGCCGCCCCCGCCGCAGGCACTCACGCCCACCAGCGTCGCGACCGTGACGAGTGCGATTCCTATGCCGCCACTGCGTCGCCCCACGACCTACCCCGCTCTCTCGCTCCCCGACCCCCTATGGGCCCGACTCCCTGTCAGACAGTGTTGGCACGGCTCGCAGTTGCGTGCGGCGCGTAGATCTTTAGTGATTCGCCTCACTCGATCTTCGATACGGCCGCCGCGCACTGCGTCGGCACCCTCACCCACCTGAGCACGGCGAAGCCGCTCCGGTCATCCCGAGCCGCATCGCACGGCCACATGGCGAACCCGCTGCGGTGGCCTGGGGCGGTGACCGGGGGCGGCGGGCGGGGGCGACCTCGCCCTGGAAGCGGCCGGCGCCGTCGTCGTCCGCGACGAACTCGCCACCCTCCCCACCGTCGTGGCCCTCTCCCGCAGGGCCCGTCGCCTCGTCGTGCAGAATGTGGTCATCGCCGCAGGCCGCATCACCGCACGGGTGGCCTGGGAACTCGTGGCCACCCTCCCGCTGCCCCTCGGCGTGGCCGGCCACGAAGGCTCCACCGTCGTCGGCCTCAACGGCCTGCGCCTGCTGCGCGAACACGCCTGGACCAACGCCCTCGGAAAGGACTTCGCGTGAGCAAGCGCGCCCGGCGCAGCCGCACCCCCGCCCCGACAGCAACGGGTGGTGCCGGCAGCGCCCGCTGCACTGTCACCGTCTGCCGGGGATGTTGCTGCGGCACAGCCGCCAAGGTTCCCCACCTCGACCACGAGGGCCAGCTCACCGACCTGCGCACCGCCCTGGCCGGCGTCGCGATGGTCCGGCGCACCGACTGCCTCGACGCGTGCGAGCGCGCCAACGTCGTCGTCATCCAGCCCTCGGCCGAGGGACGCAACGCCGGCGGACGCCCCGTCTGGCTCGGCCAGGTCAACGACCCCGGCGCCGCAGCCGACATCGCCACCTGGGTCGGCGACGGCGGGCCCGGCCTGGCCGATCCGCCCGGCATCCTCGACCTGTACGCCTTCCAGCCCTCACGCCGCGTCCGCGACGAACTCCACGACGAGTAACCCCCACCCCTTGCCCCACCGGGAAGGACGAGACCACGGTCACATCGAGGCAGTGGATCAGAGCCTGTCCCGTTTGCGCCTCGCGGTCCGGTTGGCGGCCAGCAGCCAGGCGTAGAAGAGGACCAGTGCGGCCGCCACCACGATGCGAACCGCGCTGTCGCCTTCGACCACCCGCCACACGAGGAGAGCACTGCTCAGGCAGAGCAGCGGCCAGAAGACCCACGGGGTCCACCGGTTGCCCGCCCTGGCCCATGACGGCGGTGTGTACGCATCGGAGCGTCGCTTCACGGGTTCTCCCTCCCGTCCATCGGCTGCCCGCGACCGGCGTCATGCAACATCCGCCTTGCGTACGGGTGTTGGGCTTCCGTTTGTGGCACGAGTGGGTTCTCCGGTCGACTCGGGGGCGAATGGCGCGGTGGTCGAAAGCGCGTCGGGTGCCCCCAGGACTCGTGGAGAAACAAGGGAAAAAGGCCGTGTGTTCTGTGATCGGCCGGGCATCAGGAGCCTCGGAGGTTGATAACTATGGTTCCCCTGCTTCTCGTTCTACTGCTGGCTCTGGTCCTCTTCGGTGCGGGCTTCGCCCTGAAGGCACTGTGGTGGATCGCCGTGATCGTGCTGGTCGTCTGGCTGCTGGGCTTCGTCATGCGGTCGGCGGACACCGGCGGCCGCAAGGGTCGCTGGTATCGCTGGTAACCCAGCGACCGGCACACACCACACCGCGGGCCCCGGAAGACTTCCGGGGCCCGCAGTCATGCCCACCACCAGAACATCCGATGAGGCGAAAAAGGGTGTAACCGACATCTTCATGGGCACCAGGCCCTTGTGGCTGGGGCCCGGTGAAGCAGCGGAACCTGCACCTCCACCCACCGGACCCCGGCCCCTCCCCGGCCGGGCGCGACCGGCACCCGCACCGGCCCCTCAGGTCACCGACGTCGAACAGGCCGGTCCACGCGCCGCGTCGCTGCCCGCCCGCGGGCCGCCGGTCGACGTGGCGAGCCTGACCGTCGGAGGTCTCACTCGGTACGTGACAGTGGAGGCAGCGGCAGTCCGGGCAGGCCGTCGATGCTGGTCGCGATGTGTTCCTTCTTCTGGAAGTACGCGTCGAGCGTGTCATCGCTCTCGCGTGCGAAGCGCGAGGCGTGCAGGGACCGGTCCTCGTCGTAGGTCATGAACGGGACGGCGTAGCCGCAGGTGTCGCGGATCTTCTCCGCGGTCACCACGATGATCGCGCGCAGTCCGTGCCGGGCCCCGTCGATGTCCGGGAAGTGCCTCAGCAGCTCGCCCCAGCGTGCGTCGTCGCGGAAGACGGGCTCTCCCCGGCCGTGGACCCGCACGATGTTGGGCGGACCGTCGAAGGCGCACCACATCAAGGTGATACGGCCGTTCTCGCGCAGATGCGCGATCGTCTCGGCGTTGCTGCCGGCGAAGTCGAGGTAGGCGACGGTGACTTCGTCGAGTACGGCGAAGGATCCGTTGAGGCCTTTGGGCGAAAGGTTGATGGTGCCGTCGCCGTCCAGCGGCGCCGTGGCGGTGAAGAAGATGTGCTGCGCCTCGATGAAGGCACGCAGCCTGCCGTCTATCCGCTCGTAGCTCTTTCCCATGGTCCGATTATGGCGGGATGCGCGCCTTTCCCCACTGACGGCGACGATCTGCCGGGCGACGACGGCGGGGGCCTCACCGTCCTTGACCGCCTGGGCCATGTACCCCTCGAAGACCGGGCGCTGGTGGGCGTAGACCCTCAGCGGCTGGTCGGGGCGGACGCCGGCGGCGTCGAAGGCCGTGCTGGTCCAGGCGGGCTCGACGAGCGGGACCGGCCGCTCAGGATCCCGGCCTGCCGGCCACCCTCGTCATCGACACCCTCCCGCACGGCGCTGGACCACACGCCTGGGCCCTCACCGGCGTATCGCGGCTCCGGACTTCGGCGAGCACGTCGAGTGACCACCCGCCTGGCCGTCACTGCCCCCGTGACCGGCCGGGCGGGCCGGGGCGCGGAGGTCTCAGGCGTGACCGCCCGAGGCGGCCGCCATGAGCGGTTCGGCAGCCTCCGCGGTCGTGTCCGGAGGCACGACCAGCAGCTCCCGGCGCCCCCGGCCGGCAGCGAGCAGGACGATGGTGTGCGGGGCGGACGCCATCAGGCTTCTGCGCAGTCGTACGACCTGGTTGGCCACGAGCATCCGACCGGGCGGCGCGGACCACATCGGCCCGCTGACCGTGGCGCTGCCGATGTCGCCCCACGCGCGGGGCAGTCCGGCGAGCAGCTGGGGGAGTTCGCCGAGCAGGTCGTAGGAGCGCGGCCACCACGCTCCGTCGATGGGCCGGGACATGCCCCCGCGGGGCGCCAGGCGCAGGCGCAGCACAGGCTGGGAGGGAAGCGGAGGCTGCAGTGCCGTGGTCATGACGGGCTCCTGCCAACTGGCATACGTGGACGAACGGTTGGCGTCAGCGCGTCGGTCGGCGCCCCCGGCCGCGGCGTCGGGGGCCACAGGTCGGTGACGCGATCATGGCACCGGGTCCGAACCCGGCTGGACCGCTCGCGCCGCGTTCCCGTCCCGGGCGGTGGCACCGCCGCGGAGGAAGTGACCACCGCCCGGTTCGGGGTGTCTCAGGCCGGCTGCGCGAACGGATGCGACACCGGCGTGAGGGGGGACCTAGGTGTGTGCGGGGGGACCTAGGTGTGTGCGGGGGCCGCGGAGGGGTCCGGGGCCGGGGTGTGGGGGTAGGCGGCTGTCCGGTGCTGGAAGGAGAGGATCTTCGGGTTCTGGACGACACCGTCGCGGATCTCGATGGCCCTTGTGACCGTGCTGTCGTCGTCCCACGCGGCCGGGCCGCTCATGACCGTGCCCAGGTAGGGAAGGAGCGCCTCGCTGATCTCCCAGGTGGCGGAGTTCCACAGGTGGGACGGGCTGTGATCCACCGCGTAGTAGTGGCAGTCCGGTCCCACCGCGAGCATGGGCTCGCCGAAGCTGGTCGGACGGGCCCAGGCGAAGCCCATGCCCTCGTCGCAGGCGACGTCGATGAAGAACGTCCCGGGCCGGAACAGGGCGAGTTCCTCGTCGTTGACGAACATGAGCGGCGCGTCGGTGTCCTGCAGGACACAGTTGACGATGATGTCGAACCCGGCCAGGTACTCGGCCAGCGGCGCGGAACCGGCCGCGGTGACGGCCCGCAGGTGGGACGGATCGTCCTCCTGCTCCTCGAAGTGGCCCATCACCACCGACGGCATCGGTGAGGCGACCGCCGCCGCGGCGCGCTGGGTGAGGACCGTGACGTCGGAGACCCCCATGGCGCCCAGGCCCGTGACCGCTCCGCGCGCCGTGGCGCCGAAGCTGATGACCACCGCGCGCAGACGCCGCCCGTAGCTGCCGGTCAGCCCGCCGAGCTGGAGGGCGTGCAGGACCGAGCAGTATCCGGCGAGTTCGTTGTTCTTGTGGAACACATGGACGCTGAAGGCGCCCGTGGAGGTCCAGTGGTTCATGGCTTCCCAGGCGATCAGGGTCAGCCGTCGGTCGATGCCGATCTGGGTCATCTTCTCGTCCTGCACGCAGTGCGGCCATCCCCACAGCACCTGGCCCTCGCGCAGCGCGGCGATGTCGTCGTGCATCGGTTTGGGCAGCAGCACGATGTCGGACTCGGCGAGGATCCGCTCGCGTGGGACCAGGCCGGCCACGAGTGGCCGCAGCGCGTCGTCGGGGACGCCGAACCGTTCGCCGTAGCCCTGTTCGAGGAAGATCTTCTCGCGTAGGTCCGGGGCGATCCGGTCGAGGTGGGCGGGGTGCAGCGGCAGACGGAACTCGTTCTCCTTGCGGGAGGAGGCGAGCACTCCGAGACTCATCAGGCTCATGCGCTTCCTCATCATTTCGTTCAGTTGTTCCAGGCGTGCTGGTCGTGGCGGCCCGCTGTCCGGGTCAGGAGCCGCCGGGCCGGTACCTTCCGACGCGCTCGGCCAGCGGGAGCGGCGTCTCGTCCAGGCCGTCGACCGACCCGCTCGCCATGCGCGCGCACGTCCCGTGGCAGGCGAGAAGCTGTCTGTCGTCGCGGTGGGAGACCACCACCGCCTGCGGCTCGGGCGCGGCGCGGTAGTCGGCGCCGCAGATGAGGCAGGCCAGTCCGGCGAGCACCTCCGCGGACGGTTCGGGACGGCCGCGCCGGCGGCCGGAGATCGAGTCCTGTGAATACATGTGTCTCGCATCCTCTAGAGCGGTTCAGAGCCCCGCCGACCGGTCCGGACGTGCTGATCGGTCCAGGGCCGCGTGCGAGATGCCGGAATGCCTCCACGGCATCCCGGAAGCCGGGAGATCCGCTACCGCGCTGCGCGGGTCCGGACACGGAAGACGGCGGGAGAGCACGAGCCAGGAGGCATGATGCGGCTCTTTTCCGGCCGGACGCGGGGTACGCCGGCCTGTGCCGTTCCCCGAGAGCGACGCCGAAACCGATGACGGCGTGCGAGATGCGCTCGGTCCCGCAACCGTACTCCCCTCCGGACCTCGCGCGTACCGCACGCCGGTCCCGGAGCCGAGCCGCCGGGCGTCACCTGGCTCTCCCCGGCTCGTCCGGGAACCCGCCCCGACACCCCTTTCACGCCGTACGGCGCCCCGTCCGCAACCGTGTCGCAACGTTCCGTCTGCTGCCCTGGTCACCGGCCCGGCGCAGGGCCGGTGACCAGGTTTCCGGCGACCGGATGGGGGCGGACGGCATGCAGGAGGAATCCCCGCGCACCGACGACGAGGACGTCCCCCGGGTGCGACTCACCCCGGGCGCCGCCCGGCTGGTGCGCCGGCTCAGCGAGACGCACGGTCCCCTGATGTTCCACCAGTCCGGCGGCTGCTGCGACGGCAGCGCCCCCATGTGCTTCCCGGAGGGCGAGTTCCGCACCGGTGGCTCGGACGTCCTGCTCGCGGAGCTCGACGTCGAGGGGGTCGCGGAGCCGGTGGGGTTCTGGATGTCGAGGAGCCAGTACGAGGTGTGGAGTCACACCCGGCTGATCGTCGACGTCGTCGAGGGCCGGGGCAGCGGCTTCTCCCTCGAAGCACCCGAGGGGGTGCGTTTCCTCACCCGTTCGCGGGTCGTCGACGGCTAGCCACCCCGCGGGACCCCGCCGTCTGGTGCACTTCCCCCGAGTCCTGGGACAGTTGACGAGACATCAGGGGGAGTCGTGACGCGTCGTCAGAGGCGATCGAGGACAGGCAGGTCGGTCCTGACCCTCCTCGCGGCATTCGGCACGCTGACCGGTGCGGCCCTCGTGGGGGCGACGCCGGCGGCCGCCGCGCGAGGAGCCGTCGAGGTCGCGCCGGGCGTCGACTACCGGCAGTTCGACCTCCAGGCCGCCAAGGGCCCCACGCACGTCCATGTGCTGAGCGTCGACCTGCGCGAGCGGCGCGTGCGCCTCGGTCTGCTGTACCCGGGGGCGGTCGCCGCGCGGGCCGCCGTCTCCCGGCTCGCGGACGCGCAGGGCGCTGTGGCCGGGGTCAACGGCGACTTCTTCAACATCACCGAGACCCAGCATCCGGGTGTCGAGGCCACCGGCGCGACCGTGGGACCGGCGATCGCGAACGGGCGGGTGCTGAAGGCCGCGGTGCCGGACGGCCAGCGCTTCGGCCCCGCCCTGCCACCCGGCACGAACACCAGGAACGTGATCGGCGTGGGCGACGACCGCCGGGCACGGCTGGACAGCCTGACCCTCGCCGGCACCGTCGGCACCCCCGCCGGGAGGCTGCCGCTCGCCGGGCTCAACCAGTACGCGCTGCCCGTGGGAGCGGTCGGCGCCTTCACCTCCCGCTGGGGCGCCGCCTCCCGGGTCCGTGCGACGTGCGGCACGGACACGGACCGGGCCGCCCCCTGCAGCACGGACACCTACGAGGTGACGGTCCGCGGCGGCCGGGTCGTGTCCACGGCCGGCACACCGGGCAGTGGTCCCGTCGCCCGCGGCACCACGGTGCTCGTCGGCCGGGAGGCGGGAGCGCGACGCCTGCGTGAACTCTCCACCGGCCAGGCGGTGAAGGTCCGCTACCGGCTCGTGCCGTCCGCGTCCCGCGCACCGTACCGCTTCGCACTCGGCGGCTACCCGGTGCTCAGGGGCGGACGGCCGCTGCCCGGTCTGGACGACGCGGTCTCGGCCGTGCGTACCGCCGTGGGCGTCGCGGACGGCGGACGGCGCCTGCTGCTGCTCGCGGTGGACGGGGCCCCCGCCTACCGGAGCGGTCTGACGATCGCCGAAGTGGCTTACCTCATGCGGACGTTGGGCTCGGTAGACGCGTTCAGCCTGGACGGTGGCGGATCGACGACGCTGGTCGCCCGCGCGCCGGGCGCCGGCGTCGTGTCGGTGCGCAACCACCCCAGCGGCGGGGCCGAACGCCCCGTGCCGAACGGCATCGGGGTGTTCTCCACACCGTGAGACCGCGCGCGGTCACGGTCTCAGGCCGCTGACGATCTCCGCCGTCGTGGAGACGCCGCTGTGGATGGCGGGGGCGATGCTCGAACTCGCCAGGTAGAAGCCGAGCAGCCCGCACACCAGGGCGTGGGAGACCTTCAGTCCGCCGCTGCGCAGGAAGATCACCGCCAGGATCATGAGCAGCAGCACCACAGAGATGGAAATGGCCATCGTCAACCTCCTCCGCCACGTCCACTTCGCGGCGTTCGGCCGCAAGTGTGGCGTAACGGAGGGTTCGTCCGGGCGGCTGACCTGTCCTCCGAACGTGTGGTGTCTGTGCGTTACCGGTGCGTGTCCAGGAACGTCTCGAGTCCGGCGAGGTCGTCGGTGTTGAGGTGGTCGACGCCGGCGGCGAGCAGTTCGGCCCACACCGCGTCCCGGGCCGGGCCCGCCAGGTCGGGGGTGGCCCACAGGCGCACGCGCTGTCCGCTCCGGTGCGCGGCCCGGACGATGTCCCGCAGCTTCTGCCGCTCGGCCTCGGGGAAGGCGCCCTCCCCCTGCCAGGTGAAGTTGAGCGTCCAGTTGTCGGAGATCAGCGGGACGAAGGAGGCGGGCGCGGAACTGCCGAGGTCGGTGAGGCGGCCGTCGTAGAAGGCCCGGCGCACGGTCTGGGCCTCCATCGGGATGCGGGCCGCCCGGTCGCCGGAGACGACGGCGGTGACCGGACCGGGGTGGACGCGGCCGTGGGCGTAGGTGGTGAACAGGTGCCGGTAGGGCCGGAGATGGCGGTCGAGTTCGAGGTAGGTCGAGGAGCCCTCGGTCTTGATGTCGATGAGCAGTTGCAGGGGCTTGCGGTAACCCCGGTACACGAAGCCGTGGTTGGCCCGGACGCGGGCGGCCAGCGGGGCGAGGTAGAGGGATTCGAGGGTGCGGGACGGGTCGAGGTCGACCGGGTCGTGGGCGACGAGGAGCTGGTCGCCGACGAGGTATATGTCGGCCTCGACGCTGCCGAAGCGGTGGCCGAGGGCGTCGAACAGGGGGTGCGGGTGCTCGTAGTCGTTGTGCGCGTGGGCGCGCCACAACGGCCGTGTGCCGTGCCGGTGTTCGTCCGCCGCCGCGCGTGCGGCGGGCAGGGCGACCGTGCCCGCGAGGGCTGCGCCGAGGGTGCTGAGGGCTCTGCGACGGGTGGTGAGGGCCATGCTCTGCCTCCCTGGTGGAGTCGTGGGGAACCTCAGCGAGTATGCGATCCGCCGGGCTCAGGGAGCAGCGCCGCGGGGGGAGTTGTCCGGTCCGCCGTCACGAGTTCACTTCGTCCGTGTGGGGCACACGAAAAAGCCCGCCCCTGGTGGGGCGGGCTTCTCGCGGGCGTTGCCCAGGTGTACGTCAGGGGGCGCGGAGGTCGATCAGGTCGGCCAGTTCGGCGCGGTGGGCGCCGGCCGTGCCGTAGGCGATCGAGTCGGCCTTGGCCCGCTTCAGGTACAGGTGGGCGGGGTGCTCCCAGGTCATCCCGAGGCCGCCGTGCAACTGGACGGCCTCCTCGGCGGCGTGGACGGCGACGGGCGCCGCGTAGGTCTGGGCGACGGCGACCGCCACGTCGGCGTCCTCGTCCCGGGCGAGCGCGTCGGCGGCGTTGCGGGCGGCCGCGCGCAGGTTGACGACTTCCAGCCACAGCTGCGCGAGCCGGTGCTTGAGCGCCTGGAAGCCGCCGACCGGCCGGTTGAACTGCTTGCGTTCCTTGAGATAGCGGACGGTCTCCGTCAACGTCCAGTCGGCGACGCCCAGTTGCTCGGCGGCGAGCAGTCCGGCACCGGCGCGCAGGGCGCGTCGTACGGCGGGTTCGGCGGCGCCCAGCCGGCGGGTCGGGGCCCCGTCGAGGGTGAGCGTCGCGAGCGGCCGGGTCAGGTCGAGGGAGACCTGCGGGGTGAGCGTGACGGCGTCCGCGCCGACCGCGTACAGCCCGCCGTCCTCGGCCGGCACCAGCAGCACGTCGGCGGCGGCGGCATCGGCGATCCCGGTCAACTGCCCGTACAGCAGCCCGTCTTCCAGGCGTACGGCGCGGTGGGCGCCGCCCGGGGCGACGTGCAGCGCGACGGCGAGGGCGCCGATCCTGCGGCCGGACGCCAGCTCGGCGAGGAGGTCGTCGGCCTCGCACGCGAGCAGGGCCTCCGTGGCCACGACCGCGCTCGTCAGATACGGCACCGGGGCGACGGCGCGGCCCAGCTCCTCCAGGACGACGGCGGCCTCGCGGTGCGTGGCGCCCTGGCCGCCGAGTGCCTCGGGCACCAGCAGGCCGGCCAGACCCATGGATTCGGCGAGCGCCTTCCACAGCGACAGGTCGTGCGGGGTGTCCGACTCGGTGCGGGCGATCACGCCGGGGGCGTCGCAGTGGTCGGTGAGCAGGTCGCGGACGGCGGCGCGGAGGGCCTCTTCCTCCTCGGAGTACAGCAGGTCGGGCGATGTGCTCATCGGGCGAGGTCCTTCCAGGCGACGTCCTTGTCGGTGCGCGGCTCGGCGGGCAGGCCCAGGACGCGTTCGGCGACGATGTTCAGCAGGACCTCGCTGGTCCCGCCCTCGATGCTGTTGCCCTTGGAGCGGAGGTAGCGGTAGCCGGCGTCGCGGCCGGTGAAGTCAACGAGTTCCGGCCGGCGCATGGTCCAGTCGTCGTACAGCAGGCCCTCCTCGCCGCGGAGTTCGACCTCCAGGCCGCTGATCTCCTGGTTGAGGCGGGCGAACGCGAGCTTCATGCCGGAGCCCTCGTAGCCGGGCTGGCCGGCGACGAGCTGCTGGCGCAGTCGTTCGCCGGTGAGGCGGGCGACCTCGGCCTCGACCCAGAGGCCGAGCAGCCGCTGGTGCAGGTCGTGGGTGCGCAGTTCGGGGCGCTCGCGCCAGGTCCTGGAGACGGGGCCGATCATGCCGCCCTCGCGGGGCAGGCGCATGCCGCCGATCGAGACGCGTTCGTTCATGAGGGTGGTCTGGGCGACCCGCCAGCCGTCGCCGACCGCGCCGAGCCGGTGCGCGTCCGGGATGCGGACGTCGGTCAGGAAGACCTCGTTGAACTCGGCCTCGCCGGTGATCTGCCGCAGGGGCCGCACCTCGACGCCGGGGTCGGTCATGTCGCAGACGAAGTAGGTGATGCCCTGGTGCTTGGGCAGGTCCGGGTCGGTACGGGCGATGAGGATGGCCCAGCGCGCGACATGGGCGCTGGAGGTCCACACCTTCTGCCCGTTGACCACCCAGTCTCCCCCGCTCTCGCGGACGGCCCGGGTGCCGAGCGCGGCCAGGTCGGACCCGGCGCCCGGCTCGCTGAAGAGCTGGCACCAGACCTCCTCGCCCACCCACAGCGGCCGCAGGAACCGCCGCTTCTGCTCCTCGGTGCCGTAGCCCAGGATCGTCGGCGCGGCCATGCCGAGGCCGATGCCGATCCGCCGGGGGTCGTTGTCGGGGGCGCCGGCTGCCTCCAGTTCGGCGTCCACGACGGCCTGGAGGGAGCGCGGGGCGCCGAGTCCGCCGAGGCCCTCGGGGTAGTGCACCCAGGCCAGACCCGCGTCGAAGCGGGCGGTGAGGAAGTCCTGCCTGGCAGTCTCGGCGGGCGGGTGCGCGGCCAGCAACTCCCGGGTGCGGCGGCGCAGTTCGTCGGCGTCGGTCATGCGGCGGCTCCGTTCTCCAGGCCGGGCAGCACGGTGACGCGGCCGGTGGTGACACCGTCGCCGACGCGCTGGACGGCGGCCGCGGCCCCGCCGAGCGGCACGCGCTCGCTCACCAGCGGCCGGATCGCGCCCCGCGCGGCCAGCTCGGTGAGCTGTTCGTGGCAGTGCTGGATCAGCTTCGGGTTCTTGGTGGCGTACAGGCCCCAGTGCAGGCCGAGGATCGCGTAGTTCTTGACCAGGGCGTGGTTGAGGCCCGGGTGGGGGATCGTGCCGCTCGCGAAGCCGACGACGACGATGCGGCCCTCGAAGGCGACGACCTTGGCGGACTGGGCGTAGGCGTCACCACCCACCGGGTCGTAGATCACGTCGGCGCCCCGGCCGCCGGTGGCCTCCCGCACGGCGGCGACGACGTCCTCGCTCCGCCGGTCGATCACCACGTCGCAGCCGAGCTCGCGGGCGACGGCGGCCTTGTCGGCGCCGCCCACCACGCCGATGACCCGCGCGCCGGCCGCCTTGCCGAGCTGGACGGCCGCGCTGCCGACCCCGCCGGCGGCGGCGTGCACGAGCAGGGTCTCGCCGGCCTCCAGGCGGGCCCGCCGGTGCAGGCCGAACCAGCCGGTCTGGTAGCCGATGTGCAGGGCGGCGGCCTCGGCGTCGTCCAGCGAGTCGGGCGCGGGCAGCAGGGCGGCGGCGTCCGCGACGGCGTACTCGGCGAAGCCGCCGTGGGGCAGCGCCGGGTTGGCGATCACCCGGCGTCCGTCCGGGGTCTCGCCGCAGATCTCCACGCCGGGCGTGAACGGCAGCGGCGGCCTGACCTGGTACTGGCCCCGGCACATCAGCACGTCCGGGAAGTTGATGTTCGCGGCACGCACCCTGAGCAGGACCTGGCCGTCGCCGGGTACCGGCTGTGCCACGTCGGCGAGGCGCATCACCTCGCTCGGCTCACCGTTCTCGTGCACTTGCCATGCCTGCATGCGGGGCCTCCACGGGACTGCTTCGTCTGACCGGGCTCGACCGCATACTAAGCGGTCGCTTGCCGATCAGGGAACAGCCGGGGCCGACCGGAGTCAGTCGTCTCCGCCACGTTTCCTCGGGCGGGCCCGGACGTGCATCCGCTCCCCCTGCGGTCCGAACAGGCTCAGGAACTCCGCCGGCCCCTCCCCCGTCGACCCGAACCAGTGCGGCACCCGGGTGTCGAACTCGGCCGCCTCTCCCGCCGACAGCACGACGTCGTGTTCGCCCAGCACCAGCCGCAGCCGCCCGGACAGCACGTACAGCCACTCGTAACCCTCGTGGGTCCGCGGCTCCGGCTCCTCCTTCCGCTGCGGCTCCAGCACCTTGAAGGCCTGGAGACCGCCGGGCTGCCTGGTCAGCGGCCAGTGGGTACGCCCGTGCCTGCGGATCGGGTCGGCCCGAACCCGCGGATCGCGCACCGGTTGCGCGCCCACCAGTTCGTCCAGCGCCACCTCGTGGGCGCGCGCGATCGGCAGCAGCAGCTCCAGGCTGGGCCTGCGCAGCCCGGACTCCAGCCGGGAGAGCGTACTCACCGAGATCCCGGTCGCCTCCGACAGCCCGGCCAGCGTCGCCCCCCGCTCCTTGCGGATGCGCCGCAGCCTCGGCCCGACCTCCGCGAGCACCTCGTCCGTGTCATCGCCGCTCATGGCCCCCATTGCAGTTTCGGCAAGCCTGTTTGTCAACCCGGCATGTCGAGCGACCTTGCCGGTGGAGGTGGCCGGCCGCGGTTGCCGGCCGGTGCCACCATCGACGGCGGCCTGCTGATGACCGGCCTCGACGCGCGCGCAGGGGCGCGGGAGGGATCTGTCCGGGTGTGGACCCCCCGTCCGCGGTGCACCATGACTGCATGCTGCTGACCCGGCTGGCCCAGGTGTCCCAGGAGGTGGCCGCCACCTCGGCGCGGTCCCGGAAGATCGCGCTGCTCGCCGAGCTGTTCCGGGACGCGGAGGCCGAGGACGCGCCGATCGTCATCCCCTACCTCGCCGGACGACTGCCCCAGGGGCGGCTCGGCGTCGGCTGGAAGGTGATCGGCCGCGCCGTCGACCCGGCCGCCGAACCGTCGCTGACCGTCCGCGAGGTGGACGCCCGGCTGACCGAGCTGGGCGGGGTCTCGGGCGCCGGCTCGCAGGCCGAGCGGGTGCGCCTGGTCGGGGAGCTGATGGGCGCGGCCACGGCCGAGGAGCAGCGGTTCCTGCTCGGACTGCTCAGCGGCGAGGTCCGCCAGGGCGCGCTGGACGCCGTCGCGGTCGAGGGGCTGGCCGAGGCGACCGGGGCGCCGTCCGGGGACGTACGGCGGGCGGTGATGCTGGCGGGTTCGCTGCAGACCGTCGCGCGGGCCCTGCTCGCCGACGGCCCCGCCGCCCTGGACCGCTTCCGGCTCACGGTCGGCCGCCCGGTCCTGCCGATGCTCGCGCACAGCGCCACCTCGGTGGCCGAGGCGGTCGACAAGCTCGGCACCTGCGTGGTCGAGGAGAAGCTGGACGGCATCCGCGTACAGGTGCACCGCGACGGCGAGAGCGTGCGCGTCTACACCCGCACCCTCGACGACATCACCGACCGGCTCCCCGAAGTGACGTCGGCGGTAAGGCGGTTGCGCGGCGAGCGGTTCATCCTCGACGGCGAGGTGGTCGCGTTCGGCGAGGACGGGCGGCCCCGGTCCTTCCAGGAGACCGCGGGGCGGGTCGGCTCACGCGTGGACGTGGCCACGGCCGCCGAGGCGGTCCCGGTCTCCCCGGTGTTCTTCGACACGCTGTCCGTGGACGGCCGTGACCTGCTCGACCTGCCCTTCGGCCAGCGGCACACTGAGCTGGCCCGGCTGGTGCCCGAGCCGATGCGGGTACGCCGCACGCCGGTGTCCGGGCCCGGGGACCTGGCCGCGGCGGAGGGGTTCCTCGCCGAGACCCTGGACCGGGGCCACGAAGGCGTCGTCGTGAAGTCCCTCGACGCCCCTTACAGCGCGGGCCGGCGTGGCGCGTCCTGGCTGAAGGTGAAGCCGGTGCACACCCTCGACCTGGTGGTGCTCGCGGCCGAGTGGGGCCACGGCCGGCGCACCGGCAAGCTCTCCAACCTGCACCTGGGCGCCCGCGCGGCGGACGGCTCCTTCGTCATGCTCGGCAAGACCTTCAAGGGCATGACGGACGCGATGCTCACGTGGCAGACCGGCCGGCTGCGGGAACTGGCCGTCGAGGAGAGCGGCTACGTGGTGACCGTACGCCCCGCACTCGTCGTGGAGATCGCCTACGACGGCCTGCAGAGGTCCACCCGCTACCCGGCCGGCGTCACCCTGCGCTTCGCCCGCGTGGTCCGCTACCGCGAGGACAAGCGCCCCGAGGAGGCCGACACCGTGGAGACGCTGCTGGCCGCCCACCCGCGGGTGCTGCCGTGACGGCGAGGCGGAGCGCGGGCCTGCTGTTGTTCCGCCACACGGGGAACGGCCTCGAGGTGTTGCTCGGCCATATGGGCGGCCCGTTCTTCGCCCGGCGTGACGCCGGGGCGTGGACGGTGCCCAAGGGCGAGTACGAGCCCGACGAGCCGGCCTTCGACGCGGCCCGCCGTGAGTTCCGCGAGGAGCTCGGCCTCGCGCCGCCCGACGGCCCGGCGCTGCCGCTGGGCGAGGTCAGGCAGACGGGCGGCAAGACCGTCACCGCCTGGGCGGTCGAGGCCGACCTCGACCCGGCGACGATCGACCCGGGCACGTTCCGGATGGAGTGGCCGCCGCGCTCCGGCCGGACGCGGGAGTTCCCCGAGCTGGACCGGGTGGCGTGGTTCGGCCTCGACCGGGCCCGCGAGGTGATCGTCGGCGCGCAGGCCGCGTTTCTCGACCGGCTGGCGGAGCACTCGGGCTGAGACACACGTGTACCCGCCGCAGACGTACCCGCGTTGCGGTCGCCACCGCCGCGCGGGAAGGTCTAAGCACAGTCCGCTCCCAGGAGGTCAGTCATGCCCATCGCGACGGTGAATCCGGCGAACGGCGAGACGCTCAAGACGTACGAGGCCATGGGCGACGAGGAGATCGAACGCCGGCTCCAGCTCGCGGAGGCCACCTTCCGCACGTACCGCACGACCGCGTTCGCCGAGCGGGCCCGCCTCCTCAACCGGGCCGCCGATCTCCTCGCGGAGGACGAGCAGGAGGTCGGCCGGCTCCTCACCACCGAGATGGGCAAGCCCGTCAAGCAGGCCCGCGCGGAGGCCGCCAAGTGCGCCAAGGCGATGCGCTGGTACGCCGAGCACGCCGAGGAACTCCTCGCCGACGAGGAGCCCGCCGCATCCGATGTCAGGGACTCCGGCGCCTCCCGCGCCCTGGTCCGCTACCGGCCGCTCGGCCCGGTGCTCGCGGTGATGCCGTGGAACTTCCCGCTGTGGCAGGTGGTCCGGTTCGCGGCGCCCGCCCTGATGGCGGGCAACGTCGGCCTGCTCAAGCACGCCTCGAACGTGCCGCAGACCGCCCTCTACCTGGAGGACCTCTTCCACCGGGCGGGCTTCACCGAGGGCTGTTTCCAGACGCTGCTGGTCGGCTCCGCGGCGGTCGACGAGATCCTGCGCGACGAGCGGGTCAGGGCGGCCACCCTCACCGGCAGCGAACCCGCGGGCCGCGCGGTCGCCTCCACCGCCGGGGAGATGGTCAAGAAGACGGTGCTGGAACTGGGCGGCAGCGACCCGTTCATCGTGATGCCGTCCGCCGACCTGGACCGGGCCGCGCAGGTCGCGGTGACCGCGCGGGTACAGAACAACGGGCAGTCGTGCATCGCCGCCAAGCGCTTCATCGTGCACACGGACGTCTACGACGCCTTCGCCGAGCGCTTCACGCGGGGCATGGCGGCGCTGAAGGTCGGCGACCCGCTGGAGGAGGACACGGACGTCGGGCCGCTGGCGAGCGAACAGGGCCGGGCCGACCTGGAGGAACTGGTCGACGACGCCAGGCGCAGCGGCGCGGCCGTGCTGTGCGGCGGTGAGCGGCCCGACGGGCCCGGCTGGTTCTACCCGCCGACCGTCCTGGCCGGCATCACCCGCGAGATGCGCGTCCACCGCGAGGAGGCGTTCGGCCCGGTGGCCACGCTGTACCGGGCGGGTGACCTCGACGAGGCCGTGCTGATCGCCAACGACTCGCCGTTCGGCCTGAGTTCCAACGTCTGGACGCGGGACGAGGCCGAGGTCGACCGCTTCGTACGGGATCTGGAGGCGGGCGGGGTGTTCGTGAACGGGATGACGGCGTCGCATCCGGCCCTGCCGTTCGGCGGGGTGAAGCGGTCCGGGTACGGCCGTGAGCTGTCCGGGCACGGAATCCGCGAGTTCTGCAACATCACCACCGTATGGCACGGAGCGTGAGCCTTCCGCGGCTACGATCCCCTTTGTGAACCGCGAAGTGACACTGCCTCTGATCGTCGACGACCGCGGCACCTTGCAGGTCTCCGCGGCCGACGTGAGCAAATTGCTCCGCACGGTGGGCGGCCGGTGGCTGCATCTCGTGGAGGCCGGGCAGGAGGGGCTCGACGAGGACACGGTCGCGGCCCTGACGATCGAGCTCGCGAAACTGGCCGACCGGATCGACGTGGCGTGCATCGCGCACAGCAGCGGTACCACACCCTGAGGGCTGTCCCTCGGGGCGAGCCGGTCCGGCCCGCCCCGCGGGTGGAGCACCCGGGACGCCTCAGCGAAGAGGCATGCCCGAGACGGTGCGGGCGATCACCAGGCGCTGGATCTCGCTGGTGCCCTCGAAGATGGTGTAGATGGCGGCGTCCCGGTGCATCCGCTCCACCGGGTACTCCCGGGTGTAGCCGTTGCCGCCGAGGATCTGGATCGCCTGGCCGGTGACCTTCTTCGCGGTCTCGCTCGCGAACAGCTTGGACATCGAGCCCTCGGCCGCCTTGAAGGGCCTGCCGTTGATCGCCATCCACGACGCGCGCCAGACGAGCAGCCGGGCCGCGTCGACGGACGTGGCCATGTCCGCCAGCTGGAAGGCGACACCCTGGTTGTCGATGATCGGGCGGCCGAACTGCTCGCGCGTCCTCGCGTAGTCGAGGGCGACCTCGTAGGCGGCCCGGGCGGTGCCCACCGCCATCGCGCCGACGGCCGGACGTGAGGCCTCGAAGGTGGCCATCGCCGCGTTCTTCACGCGCTCGCCGCCGGTCCTCGCCCGCTCGCGGGCCCGGGCGAGGCGCTCGTCGAGCTTCTCCTTGCCGCCGAGCAGGCAGGAACCGGGAACGCGGACGTTCTCCAGGACGACCTCGGCGGTGTGCGAGGCACGGATACCGTGCTTCTTGAACTTCTGCCCCTGGGACAGGCCGGGCGTGTTGGGCGGCACGATGAAGGAGGCGTGGCCCTTGGACCCCAGCTCCGCGTCGACCACCGCGACGACGACGTGGACGTTGGCGATGCCGCCGTTGGTCGCCCAGGTCTTCGTGCCGTTGATCACCCACTCGTCCTTGGCCTCGTCGTACACGGCACGCGTGCGCATCGACGCGACGTCGGAGCCGGCGTCGGGTTCGGAGGAGCAGAAGGCGGCGACCTTCACGTCGTTGGCGTCGCCGTACATCTGCGGGATCCAGGTGCCGACCTGCTCCTCGGTACCGTTGGCGAGGACGCCGACGGCCGCGAGGCCGGTGCCGACGATCGACAGGGCGATGCCCGCGTCGCCCCAGAACAGCTCCTCCATGGCCATCGGGATGCCGAGGCCGGTGGGGTCGAAGTACTGCTGGGCGTAGAAGTCGAGGGAGTAGATGCCGACCTTCGCGGCCTCCTGGATGACCGGCCAGGGAGTCTCCTCACGCTCGTCCCATTCGGCGGCGGCGGGGCGGATGA
Source organism: Streptomyces sp. NPDC043878 (assembly GCF_056435735.1). Taxonomy (NCBI): domain Bacteria; kingdom Bacillati; phylum Actinomycetota; class Actinomycetes; order Kitasatosporales; family Streptomycetaceae; genus Streptomyces; species Streptomyces sp. NPDC043878. Next base: position 161,342 of record NZ_JBWKDW010000015.1, on the reverse strand, counting down.
CGTCGGCGGCGAAGCCGTGCAGCCAGTCCCGCACCTCCTTCTGTTCGTCGTTGAGCTCCATGGTGAACTCGGCCATGTCCCCTCCAGCGGTGGCGCACGTGCATGTTACTTGCGGTAACAGTAGTCTGTTACCGACCAGTAGGAAATGTCAACTCCACATGTCCTCTCGGGAGCCCGTTCGATGTCAGGAGGGTGTTGAGTGTTAGTTTGCGCAGGCGTCACCGAATCAGCACGGGTGGGGAGAGCTCATGGACACCACGCAGCGGACCGAGCAGCAGAGGTCCGCCGACCGCCGACGGCGCGAACTGCTGGAGGCCGCCGACCGGGTGGTGCTGCGCGACGGCCCGCAGGCCTCCATGAACGCCATCGCCGCCGAGGCCGGCATCACCAAGCCCATCCTGTACCGGCACTTCGGTGACAAGAGCGGACTCTACGCCGCTCTCGCCACCCGGCACACCGACGCGCTGCTCGCCTCGCTGCGGGCCGCCCTGGACGCTCCGGCGGAGCGGCGGCAACGCGTGGAGGCCACGCTCGACACCTACCTCGCGGCGATCGAACTGCGGCCCCAGGTGTACCGCTTCCTGATGCATCCGGCGGACGGCTCCCCCGGCGAGCAGGGCTTCGACGTCGGCAAGCACTCGGCACCCCTGCTGCGGCGGATGGGCGAGGAGCTGGCCCAGGTCATCGAGGAGCGGCTGGACGTCGGCCCCGGCACCCAGCAGCTCGCCCGGGTCTGGGGGCACGGCATCGTCGGCATGATGCACGCCGCCGGTGACTGGTGGCTCGGCGAACGCCCGTGCACCCGCGCGGAGTTGGTGCGAAGCCTGGCCGACCTGCTGTGGGGGCGGCTGGCCGCGGCGGGGGACAAGGTCGGCGGGCCCGGGTTCTGAGGGTCACCGCGCGACCGGGTGCCCGCCCGCGCGTGACGGTCAGCTCAGCCGTGCCATGAGGCGCGCCGCACCTGCCGCATGAGGCGGCGGTGGCGGCGGCCCGACAGACGGTCCGCGTAGAGCCGGCCCTCCAGGTGGTCGCACTCGTGCTGGAGGCAGCGCGCGAAGAAGCCGGTGCCGTGCACGGTGACCGGCTCCCCGGTCACCGTGAACCCCTCGACCACCGCGTGGTCGTGGCGCTCGGTCCCCGCCTCCAGGCCGGGGAGGGACAGACAGCCCTCCGGCCCGCGCAGCACCAGCCCGTCGGCCGCCACCAGGCGCGGGTTCACCACATGGCCCAGATGGCGCACGTCCTCGTCGTCGGGGCAGTCGAACACGAACACCCGCCAGGGCTCGCCGATCTGGTTCGCGGCCAGACCGACTCCCCGGGCGGCGTACATGGTCGCGAACAAGTCCTCGACGAGGCGGGCCGGTTCGGGACCGAACTCCGTAACCTCCCGGCAGGGCTCACGCAGCGTCGCGTCGCCGAGCAGGACGAGGGGCCGGACGCGCCCGCGGGCGCCCGGAATAGGGCCGTTTCGCATGACGGCAAGAGTACGGTCCCCCGCCGACCTGGCCCGCCGCGCCGGTTTGGACGGTGCCGGGATTCGGGAGAGCGAATGGATCTCGATAGGCTGACCACCACCACGTTGCCGTCAGGCAGAGGCGCGGCGCGTACGCAAGGAGGATCGAGAACTGATGTCAGGCAACTCGGACCCGCTCACGCCGCGGGCCAAGCTGGCCGTGACCGCGGGCAAGGCGGTCGCGGCGGCTTCACGCGCCGCGGGGCGCGGCAGCGGTTCGGTGATCGGCGGCCGGGTGGCGCTCAAGCTCGACCCCGACCTCCTCGCGCGGCTCGCCCAGAACCTGGACGTCGTGCTCGTGTCGGCGACCAACGGCAAGACCACCACCACCCGGCTGATCGCCGAGGCGCTGCGTGCCGCCGGCCCGGTCGTGTCCAACGCGCTCGGCGCCAACATGCCGGCCGGCATCACCTCGGCGCTGGCGGGCAGCTCGGACGCGCGGTACGGCGTCATCGAGGTCGACGAGAAGTACCTGGCGGGCGTCGCCCGGGACACCGACCCGAAGTGCATCGCCCTGCTGAACCTCTCGCGCGACCAGCTGGACCGCGCCGCCGAGACCCGCATGCTCGCCGAGCACTGGCGTGAGGGGCTGGCCGGCTGCAAGGCCGTCATCGTCGCCAACGCCGACGACCCGCTCGTCGTGTGGGCCGCCTCCTCCTCCCCCAACGTGATCTGGGTCGCGGCCGGGCAGATGTGGAAGGACGACGCCTGGTCGTGCCCCTCCTGCGGCGGTGTGATGCAGCGCCCCGGCGACGACTGGTTCTGCGGCGAGTGCGGTTTCCGCCGGCCCACGCCGAGCTGGGCGCTGTCCGGCGACCACGTCCTGGACCCGCACGGCTCCGCGTGGCCGATCCACCTCCAGCTGCCGGGGCGCGCCAACAAGGCGAACGCCGCCTCCTCGGCCGCCGTCGCCGCCGTCTTCGGCGTGCCGCCCCAGGTGGCCCTGGAGCGCATGTACCAGGTGCAGGCGGTGGCCGGCCGCTACGACGTGGTCCAGTTCATGCAGCGCGACCTGCGGCTGCTGCTCGCCAAGAACCCGGCCGGCTGGCTGGAGACGTTCAGTCTGATCGACCCGCCGCCGACCCCGGTCATCCTCTCGGTCAACGCGCGCGGCGCCGACGGCACCGACACCTCGTGGCTGTGGGACGTCGACTACACCCGTCTGACCGGCCACCCGATCCTCGTCCTGGGCGACCGGAAGCTGGACCTCGCGGTGCGACTCGAGGTGGCGAACCAGCACTTCCAGGTGTGCGAGAACCTCGAACAGGCGGTCCAGGCCGCTCCGCCCGGCCGGATCGAGGTCATCGCCAACTACACCGCCTTCCAGGACCTGCGCCGCCGCGTCGGCAACTGAGTGACAAGGACGATGACTTCATGAGCGACAACAGCCTGCGGGTCGTCTGGGTCTACCCCGACCTGCTGAGCACCTACGGCGACCAGGGCAACGTCCTGGTCGTCGAGCGCCGGGCCCGGCAGCGCGGCCTCGACGTGGCCCGCCTCGACGTGCGCAGCGACCAGCCGATCCCCACCTCCGCCGACATCTACCTGATCGGCGGCGGCGAGGACCGGCCGCAGCGGCTCGCGGCCGAGCGGCTGCGCCGCGACGGCGGCCTCCAGCGGGCCGTGGAGAACGGCGCGATCGTCTTCTCGGTGTGCGCCGGATACCAGATCCTCGGCCACGAGTTCATCAACGACCTCGGCCAGCGCGAGCCCGGCCTCGGTCTGCTCGACGTGGTCTCGGTCCGCGGCGAGGGCCAGCGGTGCGTCGGTGACGTGCTCGCCGACATCGACCCGCGCCTGGGCCTGCCCCCGCTGACCGGCTTCGAGAACCACCAGGGCGTCACGCATCTCGGCCCCACCGCCCGCCCGCTGGCCCAGGTGCGCTTCGGCAACGGCAACGGCACGTCCGACGGCACGGAGGGCGCGTACAACGACACGGTCTTCGGCACGTACATGCACGGTCCGGTGTTCGCGCGCAACCCGCAGCTCGCGGACCTGCTGCTGAAGCTGGCCCTGGACGTCAACGCGCTGCCGCCGACCGACGACCGCTGGTACGAGTCGCTGCGCAGTGAGCGCATCGCGGCCGCGGAGCAGCCCGCCTGACTCCCGCGCGGAGCGTTGTTCACCCGTTCGCCCCGCCGGCGCAACCAGCCCGTCTGACAGGGGGTGGGCACAGGTGAGCGGGGGCGTCCAGCAGGCGGACGGATGCTTCGGCGACGCGCCCCTCAGCCGCTAGGGTGGCGGGAATCCGGCCGGACAGCGTGGTCCGGTCCCCGGCCCACGTTGAGAAGGTTGTTTCGGGCTATGCGCATTGGTGTCCTCACGTCCGGCGGCGACTGCCCCGGCCTGAACGCCGTCATCCGGTCCGTCGTGCACCGTGCCGTCGTCGACCACGGCGATGAGGTCATCGGCTTCCGGGACGGCTGGAAGGGCCTCCTGGAGTGCGACTACCTCAAGCTCGACCTCGACGCGGTGGGCGGCATCCTCGCCCGCGGCGGCACGATCCTCGGTTCCTCCCGGGTCCAGCCCTCGCACCTGCGGGACGGGGTGGAACGGGCCCGGGGCCATGTCGAGGAGCTCGGCCTCGACGCGGTCATCCCCATCGGCGGTGAGGGCACGCTCAAGGCGGCCCGGCTGATGGCGGACAGTGGCCTGCCCGTCGTCGGCGTGCCGAAGACCATCGACAACGACATCGCGGTCACCGACGTCACCTTCGGCTTCGACACCGCCGTGGGCGTCGCCACGGACGCCCTGGACCGGCTGAAGACCACCGCCGAGTCCCACCAGCGGGTCCTGGTCGTGGAGGTCATGGGCCGCCACACCGGCTGGATCGCGCTGCACTCCGGCATGGCGGCCGGCGCCCACGCCATCGTCGTACCGGAGCGGCCCTTCGACATCGAGGAGCTGGCCGCGCGGGTCGGCGCCCGGTTCGAGGCCGGCAAGCGGTTCGCGATCGTCGTCGCGGCGGAGGGTGCCAAGCCGGTGGCCGGCAGCATGGACTTCGACGAGGGCGCCAAGGACGTGTACGGCCACGAGCGCTTCGCCGGCATCGCCCGCCAGCTCTCCCTGGAGCTGGAGCAGCGGCTCGGCAAGGAGGCCCGGCCGGTCATCCTCGGGCACGTGCAGCGAGGCGGGACGCCCACGGCGTACGACCGGGTGCTGGCGACGCGGTTCGGGTGGCACGCCGTGGAGGCGGTGCACCGGCGCGAGTTCGGCAAGATGACCGCGCTGCGCGGGACGGACATCGTGATGGTGCCGCTGGCGGAGGCCGTGGAGACGCTGAAGACGGTCCCGGACGAGCGGTACGAGGAAGCGGAGTGCGTGCTCTGAGCGCTCCGCCGGAGGTGCGGTGCTCACCCGCGGGTGCGTCGTGGCCGGTCGCGCGGTTCCCCGCGGCCCCGCGGTGCGCGGCCGACCCCGGTCGTGAGCGCGGTCGGGGCCGGTCCTAGTCTGGGTCCGGACAGACAGCACATTGCGCACGAACCAGGAGCCGTGGGATGGATCACAGCGGGCACGGCATGACGATGGATCTGCCGCCGTTCACGCTGGGGCGCGGGCTCACATGGTCCGCGGACCCGTTCTTCCTCATCGCCTGCCTGGTGGGGCTGGGCCTGTACGGCTGGGGTGTGGTGCGGCTGCGGCGGCGCGGGGACGCGTGGTCGGCGGGCCGGACGATCGCCTTCGTCGTCGGGGTGCTGACCGTCGCGCTCGTGATGTGCACCCGGCTGAACGACTACGGCATGGTCATGTTCAGCGTGCACATGGTGCAGCACATGATCATCAGCATGCTGTCGCCGATCCTGATCCTGCTCGGGGCGCCGGTCACCCTCGCGCTGCGCGCGCTGCCGCCGGCCGGGCGGGGCCACCGCAAGGGGCCGCGCGAGCTGCTGCTGATGTTCCTGCACAGCCGCTACATGCGGATCATCACGCATCCCGCGTTCACCATCCCGCTGTTCATCGCGAGTCTCTACGCGCTCTACTTCACGCCGGTCTTCGACTTCCTGATGGGCTCGAAGACCGGGCACATCGCGATGATGGTCCACTTCCTCGCGGTCGGTGTGGTCTTCTTCTGGCCGATCATGGGCGTGGACCCGGGCCCGAACCGGCCCGGCTACCTGATGCGGATGCTGGAGCTGTTCGCGGGCATGCCGTTCCACGCGTTCTTCGGCATCGCCCTGATGATGGCGTCGGAGCCGCTGGTCGCGACGTACAAGAACCCGCCCGCCTCGCTCGGCATCGACGCGCTGGCCGACCAGAACGCGGCGGGCGGCATCGCCTGGGCGTTCAGCGAGATCCCGTCCGTGCTGGTGCTGATCGCGCTGCTGTTCCAGTGGTACGGCTCCGAGCAGCGGCAGGCCAAGCGCCAGGACCGGGCCGCGGACCGCGACGGTGACAAGGAGCTGGAGGCGTACAACGCGTATCTGGCCTCCCTGAACGCCCGCGGCAACTGACCGGCGCCCCTCTCCCCCGTCCCCCGGGCCCCGGCTCACCCGTTCGGAGGTACGGCTGCCGTGCGCCGGGACCGCGCGCCGGGCCGCCCCGGCCCTCCGGTCCGGGACGGATTTCGGCCGTCCGCGCCGCCCGCGGGCGGAACCGGGGCACCATGGAGGGGGAACGAGTCACGAGGAGGGTGCCGCGATGCCCGGTTCCACGAACGGTTCCACGAAGGCGATGGGGGTGCTCACCGTCGGCGGACTCGTCGTGGTGACGGCCTACACGGTGGCCCTCGGCAGCAACGGCTGGCTGTGGTTCGGCTGGGTCGTGCTGGGTCTGCTCACCCTCGGGATGGTCGCCACACGCAGTACCTGACCGGTGGGACACCTCATCGGCGGGGTGCCTGACCGGTGGGGTGCCTGACCGGTGGCGTGTCCGCCCTGCGCGGCAGCGGCCGCTGGGCGGGGGTCCGTGGCTCATCCGCCGGTGAGCCGTCCCGCCGAGTGCACCCCCGGCTGGTACTTCGGCAACCGGGCGGTGATCTTCATGCCCGCCCCCACGGCCGTCTCGATGACGAGGCCGTGGTCGTCGCCGTAGACCTGCCGCAGCCGGTCGTCGACGTTGGACAGCCCGATGCCGCCGGACGGGCTGACCTCGCCGGCCAGGATGCGGCGCAGCGCCACGGGATCCATGCCGGCGCCGTCGTCCTCGATCACCACGAGGGCCTCGGCGCCGGTGTCCCGCGCGGTGATGCTGATGCGGCTCTGCTCGGACCTGCCCTCCAGGCCGTGCTTGACGGCGTTCTCGACGAGGGGTTGCAGGCACAGGAACGGCAGCGTGACCGGCAGCACCTCGGGGGCGATCTGGAGGGTGACCAGGAGGCGGTCGCCGAAGCGGGCCCGGACCAGCGCCAGGTACTGGTCGATGGCGTGCAGTTCGTCGGCGAGGGTGGTGAACTCGCCGTGCCTGCGGAACGAGTAGCGGGTGAAGTCGGCGAACTCCAGGAGCAGTTCACGGGCGCGCTCGGGGTCGGTGCGCACGAAGGAGGCGATCACCGCGAGCGAGTTGAAGATGAAGTGCGGGGAGATCTGCGCGCGCAGGGCCTTGATCTCGGCCTCGATGAGCCGGGTACGGGACCGGTCGAGGTCGGCCAGCTCCAGCTGGACGGAGACCCAGCGGGCGACCTCTCCGGCGGCCCGCACCAGGACGGCGGACTCGCGGGGCGCGCAGGCGACGAGGGCTCCGTGGACGCGGTCGTCGACGGTGAGCGGCGCGACGACGGCCCACCGCACCGGGCAGTCGGGGGTGTCGCAGGTGAGCCGGACGGCCTCGCCGCGGCCGGTCTCCAGCGGTCCGGCGAGGCGTTCCATGATCTCGGTGCGATGGTGGGCGCCGACACCGTCCCAGGCCAGCACGTCCTTCTGGTCGGTCAGGCACAGCGCGTCCGTGCCGAGCAGGGAACGCAGCCGGCGGGCGGAGCGGCCGGCCGTCTCCTCGGTCAGGCCGGCGCGCAGCGGGGGCGCGGCGAGGGACGCGGTGTGCAGGGTCTCGAAGGTGGCGTGTTCCACCGGGGTGCCGAGACCGCCGAGGCTCTCGGGGCGCGCGGTGCGCCGGCCCAGCCAGAAGCCGGCGGCCAGCAGCGGGAGCACGGCCACGCACAGGCCGGCCAGGAATCCGCTCACGCCTTCGCCTCCGCCCACAGTTCCTCGGGCAGGTGGAACCGGGCCAGGATCGCCGCCGTGCCCGCCGGCACCCGGCCGGCCGTGGCCAGCGACACCAGGATCATGGTGAGGAAACCCAGCGGCACCGACCAGAGCGCCGGCCAGGCCAGCAGGGCGTGCAGCGGACTGGTGCCGGGGAAGCCCGCCATGGTGGCGGTCACGGCGACGAACGCGGAGCCGCCGCCCACCAGCATGCCGGCGGCCGCGCCGGGCGGGGTCAGCCGCCGCCACCAGATGCCGAGGACGAGCAGCGGGCAGAACGAGGAGGCGGAGACGGCGAAGGCCAGCCCGACGGCGTCGGCCACCGGCAGCCCGCCGACCAGCGCGCTCGCGGCGAGCGGTACGACCATGGCGAGGACCGTGCCGAGCCGGAAGTGCCGTACGCCGCGCGCCGGCAGGACGTCCTGGGTGAGCACGCCCGCCACGGCCATGGTCAGCCCGGAGGCGGTGGACAGGAACGCGGCGAACGCGCCGCCCGCCACCAGGGCGCCGAGCAGGTCGCCGCCGAGGCCACCGATCATCCGGCCGGGCAGCAGCAGTACGGCGGCGTCCGCGTCGCCGGTGAGGGCGAGCTCGGGGGCGTAGAGCCGGCCGAGCGCGCCGTAGACGGGCGGCAGCAGGTAGAACGCGCCGATCAGCCCGAGGACGGTCACCGTGGTGCGGCGGGCGGCGACACCGTGCGGGCTGGTGTAGAAGCGGACGACGACGTGCGGCAGGCCCATGGTGCCGAGGAAGGTGGCGAGGATCAGTCCGTAGGTGGCGTACAGCGGGCGTTCCTCCCGGCCCGCGGCCAGGGACGTCGACATGCCGCCGGCGGTGACGGTGCGGTCGGCGGCCGGGACGGCGGCGCCCGCGTCGAAGGTCAGCCGGGTGCCCCGCTCGATCCGGTGGGTGCCGGCCGGGAGCCGGAGCCGCTCCGCGTGGTACGGCCGCCCGTCGACCCGGCCGCTGACCCGGACCGTCAGGGCGCGGTGGAGCCTCAGGTCGAGGGTGTCGTCGACGCGGACCACGCGCTGCTCGCGGAGGGTGGCCGGTTCCTCGAACGTGCCGCGGGGTCCCCCGTCGCCCTGCCAGGCCAGGACCAGGAACAGGGCGGGGACGAGAAGCGCGGTGAGCTTGAGCCAGTACTGGAACGCCTGCACGAAGGTGATGCTGCGCATGCCGCCGGCCGCGACGGTGGCCACCACCACAACCGCGACGATCACTCCGCCGAGCCAGTCGGGCGCCCCGGTCAGCACCGTCAACGTCAGTCCGGCGCCCTGGAGTTGGGGCAGCAGATAGAGCCAGCCGACGCCGACGACGAAGGCCCCGGCCAGCCTCCGCACCGCCTGGGAGGCGAGCCGGGCCTCGGCGAAGTCGGGCAGGGTGTAGGCGCCGGAGCGGCGCAGCGGGGCGGCGACGAACAGCAGCAGGACCAGGTAGCCGGCCGTGTAGCCGACCGGGTACCAGAGCATGTCGGGGCCCTGCACCAGGACCAGGCCCGCGATGCCGAGGAAGGAGGCGGCGGAGAGGTACTCGCCGCTGATGGCGGCCGCGTTGAGACGGGGGCCGACGGTGCGGGAGGCGACGTAGAAGTCGGAGGTGGTGCGGGAGATGCGCAGGCCGAAGGCGCCGACGAGGACGGTCGCGACGACGACCAGGGCGACGGCGGGGACGGCGTAGGTGGAGTTCACGTCGTTCGGCGGTCCTCGGTCTCGGCGGTCCGGGGGCTCATCGGTCCTCGACCAGGCGTACGAAGTCCCGTTCGTTGCGTTCGGCGCGGCGCACGTACCAGCGGGCGAGCAGCACCAGCGGCGCGTAGAGGCAGAAGCCGAGGACGGCCCACTGCGCGCGGCGGGCGTCCGGCATCGCCGCGAAGACCAGGGGCAGCGGTCCCACGAGCAGGCCGAGAACCGCGAACACCGTGACGGCGGCGCGCAGTTGGGAGCGCATCAGGGAGCGGACGTAGGTGTGGCCGAGGGTGGTCTGCTCGTCGATCTCGGTGCGCGGACGGTAGTAGCCGGAGGCATGGGGGTACCGTCCGCGCGAGCGGAGCCGGGCGTGGGGGACGGCCCGGCGGGGCGGGCCAGTGACGACGACCCTGCGGTCGGTGGGGTCCTGGGGCACCTCACGGCCTCCTCATCAGCAGGTCCCGCAGCTCGCGCGCGTGCCGGCGGCTGACCTGGAGTTCCTCGGCGCCCACCAGGACGCTCACCGTACCGGCGTCCAGGCGGAGTTCCCCTATGTGGCGCAGGGCGACCAGGTGGCGGCGGTGGATGCGGACGAACCCGCGGGAGCGCCAGCGCTCCTCCAGGGAGGACAGCGGGATGCGGACGAGGTGGCTGCCCCGGCCGGTGTGCAGGCGGGCGTAGTCGCCGCGGGCCTCGACGTGGGTGATGTCGTCGACGGCGACGAAGCGTGTGACGCCGCCGAGTTCGACGGGGATGTGGTCGGGGTCGGGCTCGTGCACGGGGACGCGGGGGGAGGTGCCGCTGCGTTCGGCGGCCCGCCGGACGGCTTCGGCGAGCCGTTCCTTGCACACCGGCTTGAGGACGTAGTCGACGGCCTTGAGGTCGAACGCCTGGACGGCGAAGTCCTCGTGGGCGGTGACGAACACCACGAGCGGCGGCTCGGCGAACCCGGTGAGCAGCCGGGCCAGGTCCAGCCCGTCGAGGCCGGGCAGGTGGATGTCGAGGAAGACGACGTCGATCGCCTCCGGGCCGCCCGGACCCGACTCCAGCGCGCGGTTGATCCGGCGCAGCGCCTCGGTGGCGTCCCCGGCGCCCTCCGCGCTGCCCACGCGGGGATCGGCGTTGAGGAGGTACAGCAGTTCCTCCAGCGAGGGGCGTTCGTCGTCGACGGCGAGGGCGCGCAGCATGAACGTGGAGTGTAGGAGCAATCCGCACGTCTGGACATGTGCCGGGTGCGGGGGCCGCCGCTGGATACAGTGCCGGCATGAACAGCAGGACCACCCCGTTCGACGAGCTCGACCGGAAGATCATCACCGCGCTGATGGCGAACGCCCGGACCAGCTTCGCCGAGATCGGCGCGGCGATCGGGCTGTCCTCGACGGCGGTCAAACGGCGCGTGGACCGGCTGCGCGACACGGGCGTGATCACCGGGTTCACGGCCACGGTGCGGCCCTCGGCGCTGGGCTGGCGCACGGAGGCGTACGTCGAGGTGTACTGCGAGGGAGCGGCCCCGCCGCGGCGGCTCGCCGAGGTGGTCCGCAACCATCCGGAGATCACGGCGGCCATGACGGTGACCGGCGGCGCGGACGCGCTGCTGCACGTGCGGGCACGCGACGTGGAGCACTTCGAGGAGGTGCTGGAGCGGATCAGGGCGGAGCCGTTCGTCCGCAAGACGATCAGCGTGATGGTGCTGTCCCACCTCATCCCGGAGAGTCCGGAGGCCGGCGCCAGCCACGCGGCGCCCGAAGACGCAGCAGACGTGCGTCAGGGCGGGTGACAACGCAGCGTTCCTGCGTGGACACGCAGCTCCCGTTCCTTGTCGGGCGTCCGGGTCAGTTCCTACCTTGGTGTCAACCCTCAGTCGACACCGCAGGAAGCGGAGGAACCCCTCTGTGACCCACAGCCGTGTGCCGCGCCGACGGCGCTTTCTGGTCTGCGAACCCAGACACTTCGCCGTGCAGTACGCGATCAACCCCTGGATGCATCCCGACACCCGCGTCGACGTCGACCTGGCCCAGGAGCAGTGGCAGACGCTGATCCGCGCCTACCGCGCCCACGGCCACGCCGTCGAGACGGTGGAGCCGGTCCCCGGCCTGCCCGACATGGTCTTCGCCGCGAACTCGGCGGTCGTCGTCGGCGGCCGCGTCTTCGGCTCCCTCTTCCACGCGCCCGAGCGCCGCCCCGAGTCCACGCACTACGACACCTGGTTCAGGTCCGCGGGCTACGACGTGCACCGGCCCGAGGCCGTCTGCGAGGGCGAGGGCGACCTGGTCTGGACGGGCCGCTACGTGCTGGCCGGCACCGGGTTCCGCACCACCCGCGAGGCACACCGCGAGGTGCAGGAGTTCTTCGGCCACCCGGTGATCGGCCTGACGCTGGTGGACCCGTACTTCTACCACCTGGACACGGCCCTGTTCGTCCTCGACGACGGGGACGAGAACAACATCGTGTACTACCCGGAGGCGTTCTCCGCGGGCAGCCGGGCGGTGCTCGCGCGGCTGTACCCGGACGCGGTGCTCGCCACCCGCGAGGACGCGATGACGTTCGGCCTGAACTCGGTGTCCGACGGCCGTCACGTCTTCATCGCCCCGCAGGCGGAGGCGCTCGCCGCCCGCCTCGACTCGCACGGTTACGTCCCCGTCCCCGTCGACCTGTCGGAGTTCCGGAAAGCCGGCGGCGGCATCAAGTGCTGCACTCAGGAGATCCGCTCATGACCGCTCCCGTCCGCGCACGTTCGTCCGCCGACCTGATCCGCGCCGAGGAGCCGGTCCTGGCGCACAACTACCACCCGCTGCCGGTGGTCGTCGCCCGCGCCGAGGGCACCTGGGTGGAGGACGTCGAGGGCCGCCGCTACCTCGACATGCTGGCCGGGTACTCGGCCCTCAACTTCGGCCACCGCCACCCCGCGCTGATCGAGGCCGCGCACCGGCAGCTCGACCGGCTGACGCTCACCTCGCGCGCCTTCCACAACGACCGGCTCGCGGAGTTCGCCGAGGGGCTCGCCGCACTGACCGGCCAGGACATGGTACTGCCCATGAACACCGGCGCCGAGGCGGTGGAGAGCGGCATCAAGGTGGCCCGCAAGTGGGCCTACGACGTGAAGGGCGTCCCGGCCGACCGGGCGACGATCGTGGTCGCGGCGGACAACTTCCACGGCCGTACGACGACGATCGTCAGCTTCTCCACGGACGAGACGGCCCGGACCGGCTTCGGCCCCTTCACACCGGGCTTCCGGATCGTGCCGTACAACGACCTCGCGGCGCTGGAGGCGGCCGTCGACGAGACGACGGCGGCGGTGCTGCTCGAACCCATCCAGGGTGAGGCGGGTGTCGTCATCCCGGACGAGGGCTATCTGACCGGTGTCCGTGAACTGACCCGCCGCACGGGCTGTCTGTTCGTCGCCGACGAGATCCAGTCGGGGCTCGGCCGCACCGGCAGCACGCTGGCCGTCGAGCACGAGTCGGTCGTCCCGGACCTGCTGCTGCTCGGCAAGGCGCTGGGCGGCGGCATCGTGCCGGTGTCCGCGGTGGTGGGCCGCCGGGACGTGCTCGGCGTCCTCGGGCCGGGTGAGCACGGCTCGACGTTCGGCGGCAACCCGCTCGCCGCCGCCGTGGGCACGGCGGTGGTCGAACTGCTGGAGACCGGTGAGTTCCAGCGCCGGGCGGCCGAGCTGGGCGTCCTCCTGCGGGACGGGCTCACCGGCCTGGTGGGCAAGGGTGTCGTCGGGTTCCGGGCGCGCGGCCTGTGGGCGGGGGTCGACGTCGACCCGGCCATCGGCACCGGTCGCGAGGTCAGCGCGCGGCTCATGCGGGAGGGCGTCCTGGTCAAGGACACCCACGGTTCGACGATCCGTCTCGCGCCCCCGCTGACGATCACCGGCGAGGAGTTGCAAGGGGCGCTCGGCGCACTGGAGCGGGTGCTGGCCCAGGCGGGCTGACACCCCGGCGCGACCGGGTGAGGGGGCCGCCGGGCGACCCGGCGGCCCCCTCGCCCGCCGCCCCCTCGTCTCCCCCGCGCGATCACTGGGCGATCACTGGGCGATCGCCGTACCTGAGAGCGGAACCGCGCGGCCCCGGCGCCTACCACACGATCGACCCATCCCCGCCCTGAACGGGCACTTCGTGGGAAACTGGGGTGATCCCGGTGGTAAGGCGGGGACATGAGAACTTTGGCGATCAACTACGCGGCGGCGTTCCAGGCCCTGCCCGGCATGGTGGCACTGCTCACCCCGGACCTGGTCTACGCGGACGCCAACGAGGAGTTCCTGCGGGTGTCCGGACGCAGGCGCCTCGACGTGGTCGGCCGCTACCTCTTCGACGTGTTCCCCGCCAACCCGGGCGACCCCGACGCCACCGGGATGCGCAACCTGGAGGCCTCGCTGCGCCGGGTACTGGCCACCGGAGAGCGCGAGGCGATGGCCCTGCAGCGCTACGACCTGGAGGACCCCGAACGGCCCGGCGTGTGGGAGACCCGCTACTGGAGCGCGGTCAACGCCCCCGTGCACGGCCCCGGCGGCAAGGTGGTGCTGCTGGTGCACCGGGTCGAGGAGATCACCGAGCTGATCCGGGCCCGCGGCGGCTCCGGCGGCAGCCGGGGCCGGGCCCTGGAGGCCGAGCTGTACACCCGCGCCCGCGAACTCCAGGACCTCAACGACCGGCTGCGCCGGGCCCACGCCCGCGAGCGCGAGGTCGCCCTCGCCCTGCAGGAGGCGATGCTTCCCGCCCCGCGGCAGCTGCCCCACCACCGGGCCGCCGTCCGCTACCGGCCGGCCGTCGGCGCGCTGAACGTCTGCGGGGACTGGTACGACCTGGTCGATCTGGTCGACGGCCACCGCCTCGGTGTCTCCGTCGGCGACGTGGTCGGGCACGGCCTGGCGGCGGCCGGTGTGATGGGCCAGCTCCGCAGCGCGCTCAGCGCCGCCTCCCGGGTCGCCGAGGGACCGGCCCAGGCGCTCAACGTCCTGGGCCGGTACGCCCACGTGGTGGACGGCGCGGAATCGGCCACCGCGGTCACGACCTTCGTCGACTTCGAGCGTCACACCATCGCCTACAGCAGCGCCGGACATCCGCCACCCGTGCTGGTCCACCCCGACGGTCGCGTGGAGTTCCTCGACCGGGCCACCGATCCGCCGCTCGACGCCCATCCGGACCCGGGCCCCAGGCCGCAGGCCGAGACCACGTTCACCAGCGGCGCGACCCTCGTGCTGTACACCGACGGTCTGATCGAGCGGCGCCACGAGGACATCGACGTCGGCCTGGCCCGGCTCGCCGGCTCCGTCAGCCGTCACCGGACGGCGGACCCGGAGACACTCGCGGACACCGTCCTGCTCGAACTGCTGCCGCCGGGCGGCGCCACCGACGACACCGCGCTGATCGTCGTCCGCCTGTGACGCGGCGCCGGGGGATTGAGCCAGTGGCGTCCGGGCCGGTTCCAAGTGCCCGGACCTGCACCTACACTGACACCCCAAACACGTCGGTTGACCTGCTGGAACACGGCGGTTGAGGCGATCCGCCGGAGTGAGGAGCGACCTGTTGTTCTACTACGTCCTCAAATACGTCTTGCTGGGGCCCCTGTTGAGAGTGGTCTTCCGGCCACGCATCGAGGGCCTCGACAACGTACCTCCGGAGGGCGCGGCGATCATCGCCGGCAACCACCTGTCGTTCTCCGACCACTTCCTGATGCCGGCGGTCCTCAAACGGCGCATCACGTTCCTGGCGAAGGCCGAGTACTTCACGGGCCCCGGCGTAAGGGGCCGGCTGACGGCGGCGTTCTTCCGCAGCGCCGGGCAGATTCCGGTCGACCGCTCCGGCAAGGAGGCGGGCCAGGCCGCCATCCGCGAGGGCCTCGGTGTGCTGTCCAAGGACGAACTGCTCGGCATCTATCCGGAGGGGACGCGCTCCCACGACGGACGCCTCTACAAGGGCAAGGTCGGCGTCGCGGTCATGGCGTTGCGGGCCGGGGTCCCGGTCGTCCCGTGCGCGATGATCGGCACGTTCGAGGCACAGCCGCCGGGCAAGGTGGTCCCCACGCTCCACCCCGTCGTGATCCGCTTCGGCAAGCCCCTCGACTTCTCCCGGTACGCCGGCATGGAGAACGAGAAGGCCGTGCTGCGGGCGATCACCGACGAGATCATGTACGCGATCCTGTCGCTGTCCGGGCAGGAGTACGTCGACCGGTACGCGGCCGTCGTGAAGGCGGATGAGGCGGCGGCCCGCTCGGCCAGGGAACGCCGCTTCCCGCGTATGCCGCTCGGTTAGCAGCCGCCCTGGGCTCCCCGCCCGGCCGGTTCGCGCACCGGTCCCGGCGTCTGCTGTCGGCAGAGGGCCGTGGCACGAGGACTGTGAGGACCGTACGGTCCCGGCATGAGACGTGCTGTGGTGATCGGGGCGACGGGGCAGATCGGGCGGGTGGCCGTGGGCGCGCTGGCCCGCGACGGCTGGGAGGTGACGGCCGTGTCGCGGGGCGGCGGCCGGGACGAGGACTGGCCCGAGGACGTGCGGGTCGCGCGGGCCGACCGGTCCGAGGACGCGGCGCTCGCCGCTGTGGTCGGCGACGGCTGCGACGTTCTGGTGGACATGGTCGCCTACGGGCGCGCCGACGCCCGGCAGTTGACCTCGCTCGCCGGCCGCGTCGGCTCGGCCGTGGTGATCTCCAGCGTGTCGGTGTACGAGGACGACAGGGGCCGCACCTTCGACACGCAGGAGGAGCCGGACGGCTTCCCCGCGTACCCGGTGCCGATCACCGAGGAGCAGCGCACCATCGCCCCCGGAGAGGCGTCCTACAGCACCCGCAAGGCGGACCTGGAGCGTGAACTCCTCGCGGTGGGCGACCGGTTGCCCACCACGCTGCTGCGCGCGGGCGCGATCCACGGACCCCACTGTCAGACCCCGCGCGAGCTGTACTTCGTCAAGCGCCATCTGGACGGGCGACGGCGGCGTGTGCTTGCGTTCGGCGGCCGGAGCCGGTTCCACCCGGCGAGCGTCCACAACATCGCGGAGTTGATCCGCCTGGCCGCGGCCCGGCCGGGCACCAGGGCTCTCAACGCCGTTGACCCGGACGCGCCGACGGTCGCCGAGATCGCCGCCGCGATCGACGCGGTGACGGGGGCCGAGGCGGAGACCGTCCTCGTGGAGGGGCCCCCTCCGGCGCCCACCGTGGGCGACACGCCCTGGTCGGTACCGGTGCCGGTGGTCTGCGACATGTCGGCCGCGGAGCGGGAGTTGGGCTACCGCGCGGTGGCCCGCTACGCCGAGACGCTGCCCGGCACCGTCGCCTGGATCGAGGGACGACTGTCCGGACGGGACTGGCGGGAGGCGTACCCGAAGATGTTCCGCACCTACGGCGACCTGTTCGACTACGCGGCGGAGGACGCCTGGCTCGCGCGCTGAGAACAAGCGGAGACGGGGAGGCGTGGAAGGGGCGGCCGGGGAGGGACGGCCGGGAAGGGGAAGCCGGGAAGGCCCGGTGGCCGGAAAAGGGCGAAGGGGCGGCCGGTGGCCCGGCCGCCCCTTCGTGTTCGCGCGTCCGCCGGTTACGGCTTCGGCGTGGCGTGCGGTCCGCAGGTGACGTCGGCGCGGTCCAGCTTGCCGGTGAGCAGGTAGGTGTCCACCCGCTCGTTGACGCACGGGTTGACCAGGCCGGTCACACCGTGGGAACCGGCGTTCTCCTCGGTGATCAGGCGGGAGCCCTTGAAGCGCTTGTGGAGGCTGACGGCACCGGCGTACGGCGTCGCGGCGTCGCGCTCCGACTGCACGATCAGGACCGGCGGCAGACCCTTGCCGGTCCGCACCTCCACCGGGGTCCGCTGCTTGACCGGCCAGGTGGCGCAGGGCAGGTTCATCCAGGCGTTGGCCCAGGTCATGAACGGGTAGTCCTTGTTGAGCCGGGTGTTGTCCCGGTTCCAGGTGCGCCAGCTGGTGGGCCACTTGGCGTCGGTGCACTCGACGGCCGTGTAGACGGCGTTGCCGTTCTCCGCGGTGATGTTGCCCGCCGTGTCCGACAGGTCGGGGGCGGCCGCGTCGACCAGTGCCTGCGTGTCGCCGGCGACGTACTGGCTGAACACGGTGGCGACCGGCACCCACGAGGAGTCGTAGTACGGGGCGCTCTGGAAGAAGGAGATCAGTTCGGCCGGGCCGACGACCCCGCCGAGCGGGTTCTTCTTCGCGGTGGCGCGCAGGTCCAGCCACTTGGCCTGGACGGCGGCGCGGGTCGTGCCGAGGTGGAAGGTGGAGTCGTTGGCGGCGACCCAGTCCTCCCAGTCCTTCCAGCGGCCCTCGAAGGCGATGTCCTGCTCCAGGTTGGCCTGGTACCAGATGTTCTCGCGCGACGGGTCGACGACGCTGTCCACGATCATCCGGCGGATGTGGCCCGGGAACAGCGTGCCGTAGACGGCGCCGAGGTAGGTGCCGTAGGAGACGCCGAGGTAGTTGAGCTTCTTCTCGCCGAGCCCGGCCCGGATCACGTCCAGGTCGCGCGCGGTGTTCGGCGTGGTCATCTGCGGCAGCATCGCGCCGCTGCGCTCGTGGCAGCCGTCCGCGTACTCACGGGCGAGCTTGCGCTGGGCGGTCTTGTCGGCCTCGGTGTCGGGCACCGGGTCCGCCTTGGGCGCCTTGACGAACTCCTGCGGGTCGATGCAGGAGATGGGCGCGGAGTGGCCGACGCCACGCGGGTCGAAGCCCACGAAGTCGTACGCCTTGGCGGTGTTGGCCCACAGGGCGTTCTTCGTGGTCACCCGGCGCGGGAAGCGGAGACCGGAGCCGCCGGGTCCGCCGGGGTTGTAGACGAGCGCGCCCTGGCGCTCCTTCTTCGTCCCGGTGTTGCCCATGTGGTCGACGGCCAGCTTGATCTGCTTGCCGTTGGGCTTCGCGTAGTCGAGCGGCACGGTGACCCAGCCGCACTGGATCGGCTTCTCCAGGCCCCAGTCGGCCGGGCAGTCCTGCCAGTCGATCCCGGCCTTCGCGGCCCGTTGCGCGGCGATCACGGCACCGCGGGCCTCACGGTCCTGCCCGGGCCGGCTGCCCGCGGTCGCGCTGGCGGAGGGCGCCGCGACGGCGCCGGCTATCAGCGTGGCGGTGACGAACGCTCCGGCCGAACCGAGCGCCATCACCCGGCTCTTAGGTCTGCTGCCCCTCAAGTGGGACCTCCCCGTACGTCGTTGCGATTGGTACGGGGATCCTCCCGGCTGTGAGGTCCCTGAGAACAGGGTTCGTTGACCTTCTTTGCCAATCCGATAAACGGATAGGCTCGTTCGCTCGGCGAACTGGTCAGAAAGTGACCGCCACTTCGTCCAGCAGCCGGCGCAGCAGCAGGGCGTCCGGCGCCACCGCCGTCACCAGTGCGGCGGGCCCGGCGAGCGGAACGACCGCCGCCCCCTCCCCCAGGACCCGGGCCGTCACCGGAGCGGCCCCGAACTCAGGTCGTACGACGAGGAGTTGCCCCACGGCGCGATGTCCCGCCAGCACGGCGGGGCCGTCCCAGCCGCCCGGCGCGCCGGGTCCGCAGGCCAGTTCCTGGTCGAGGACGGTCCGCCCCGCGATCCGCAGGCGCAGCCGGGAGGACAGCCGGCCGGGTTCCTCACCGGCCCGTCCGAGCACCTGTTCCTCGCGCAGCACGAGCCGGGCACCGGCGGCGAGGTCGACGTGCGTGGAGACGTACAGGTCACTGCCGCGGACCGAGATCAACTGCTCCGGCAGCCAGTGCAGTTCACCCCCGCCGGCCACGGTGAGCCGCACGTCGTAGTGTGCCTCCCCCTTGGTCTGGCCCGGCAGCGCGATGGTGGCGGCGGCGGAGCCGACCCGCAGCCGGGCGCCCGCCTCCACACCGGCCTCGACCGTGAAGTGGTCGCCGCCGAGCGGCCCGCTCATCGCGCCGACCAGCACGACCTTCGCCTCTGCGGCGCTACCCCGGGTCCGGCGCAGTGCGAGCGGCCCGTCGCCCTCCAGGACCGGCAGGGAGGTCCCGCCTCGGCCGTCGTCCCGCGCGACGATCCGCGCGGTGGCCCGCACCCCGCTCGCGTTCACGCCGTCCACGCGGCGAGTTGCGCCCGCACCCAGTCGGCGACGTCCCTGACTCCGGCCTCGGTCCTCAGCGACTGGAAGACCACCGGGAGTTCGGCCCGCTGCGCCTTGGCGTCGGCGGCCATCCGCCCCAGGTCGGAGCCGACGTACGGCGCGAGGTCGGTCTTGTTGACGACGAGCAGGTCGGCCGTGGTGACGCCGGGTCCGCCCTTGCGCGGGATGTCGTCGCCGCCGGCCACGTCGATCACGAAGATCTGGGCGTCGACCAGCCCTCTGGAGAAGGTCGCGGTCAGGTTGTCGCCGCCGGACTCGACGAGGATCAGGTCCAGCGGCCCGGCCTCGTCCTCCAGGTCCTCGACCGCTTCGAGGTTCGCGGAGATGTCGTCGCGGATCGCGGTGTGCGGGCAGGCCCCGGTCTCCACGGCGGTGATCCGCTCGGGCGGCAGCACGGCCTCGCGGAGCAGGAACTCGGCGTCCTCACGGGTGTAGATGTCGTTGGTGACGACGGCGAGCGACAGCTCCTCCCGCAGGGCCCGGCACAGCGCGGCGACGGTGGCCGTCTTACCGGACCCGACGGGCCCCCCGAGCCCGATCCGCAGCGCCCGCCGCAGTCCGTCGGGACGGTGGGCGTCGGCACCGACCGCGGAGACACCGTCGTGGGAGTGGTCAAGATGCATGGCAACGGCTCCATCTGTCTGGTGAGCCCGTCCGGCGCCTCGGGCGTTTCAGCCCGTCCGGCGGCCGAACGGATCGTGGGCATTTGAGCCCGTCCGGCGTTGGAGGACAAGGCCGTTCAGGCCGAACAGGGGTTCGGGGGCGGAGCCCCCGAGGGTGGGGAACGGAAACGGGCGGCGGGGGCGCACACCCCCTACGACGCGAACAGCCGTACCGGCCATGCCGCGTGCGCCTCGGCGGAGATCTCCAGCAACGGCGCGGACCTCGCCGGCAACACGTCGACGCCGCCCGTCACCACCATCCGCGCCGCCTCCACCGCCTCGTCCACGACACGATCCAGCTCCGGCGCCAACCGTGCCAGCACCCCCGTCGCATCGAAGGGATCGAGGCTCAGCAACCGCACGGTCGCACTCGCGGGGCCGCTGACACACTCGTACGTCGCGCAGTAGGCCGCGTCGTCGGGCTTCAGCCCCGCCGCCCGCGCCGCGAGCCCGAGCACCACCGGCTGATGGGCGCCCTTGGGGAACTCCCGTGCCAGCGCGTCGAGTTCGGCCGAGGGCCAGGTCGCCCGCGCGGCCCGCATCAGCTGCCGCCCGAGTCTTCGCCCGGCGACCCGCAGCGCGGGCGACGGCGTGCGCGCGTCGGCGGCCGCGTCCAGGTCCGCGGGGTCCACGCCGAGCGCGGCCGCCGCGGCCAGCGAGGCCGCGACCAGCCCGGCCGTGTGCAGACGCCCCCGGCAGAAGGTCTCGAGGCTCGCGGCCCCGGTCACCCGCCCCGCCCTGACGGCCGCCTCGACTCCGCCGGAGTGCGCGTGCCCTCCGGCGGGAAACCGGCCGTCCGCCAGGACCAGCAGTGTCGCCCTGGACATCAGAAGAGGAAGTAACGCTGGGCCAGGGGCAGTTCGGCGGCCGGTGTCGCCTCGACGAGCTCACCGTCGATGTGCACGGCGAAGCTGTCGGGGTCGACGCGCACCGCGGGCCGCGCGTCGTTCTCCCGCATGTCGGCCTTGGTGACCCCACGCGTCGAGTCGATCGCGACGAACCGCTTGCCGAGCTGGAGCCGCTCCGGCAGTCCGTCCTCGATGGCCAGCGGGGCCACGAAGTTGAACGAGTTGGACGCCGGCGCCCGCCCGATCGCCCCGTACATCGGACGCGGCAGGATCGGCTGCGGAGTGGGGATCGAGGCGTTCGCGTCGCCCATCTGCGCGTACGCGATCTGGCCGCCCTTGATGACGAGGTGCGGCTTGACCCCGAAGAACGCCGGCTCCCACAGCACCAGGTCGGCGAGCTTCCCGGTCTCGACGGAGCCGACCTGCCGGGCGACCCCCTGCGCGAGCGCCGGGTTGATCGTGTACTTGGCGACATAGCGGCGTACGCGGTGGTTGTCCGCGCGCCCGTCGCCGGGCAGCGCGCCCCTGCGCCGCTTCATCACGTGGGCGGTCTGCCAGGTCCGCATGATCACCTCGCCCACGCGGCCCATCGCCTGGGCGTCGGAGGAGATGATCGAGATCGCGCCCAGGTCGTGGAGGATGTCCTCCGCGCCGATCGTCGACGGCCTGATCCGGGACTCGGCGAAGGCGAGGTCCTCGGGGACGGCCGGGTTGAGGTGGTGGCACACCATCAGCATGTCGAGGTGTTCCTCGGCGGTGTTGACGGTGAACGGCCGGGTCGGGTTGGTCGAGCTGGGCAGGACGTGCGGCTCGGAGACCACGGTCATGATGTCCGGCGCGTGCCCGCCGCCCGCGCCCTCGGTGTGGTAGGCGTGGATGCCGCGCCCGGCGATCGCGGCGAGCGTGTCGCCGACGAACCCCGCCTCGTTGAGGGTGTCCGTGTGGATGGCGACCTGGATGCCGGTCCGGTCGGCGACGGTCAGCGAGGCGTCGATCACCGCCGGGGTCGAGCCCCAGTCCTCGTGCAGCTTGAGGCCGAGGGCGCCGCCGCGGATCTGCGAGAGCATCGCGTCCTGCGAGACGGTGTTGCCCTTGCCGAGCAGCCCGAAGTTGAGCGGGTACTGCTCCATCGCCTCCAGCATCCGGGCCAGGTGCCAGGGCCCCGGCGTCACGGTGGTCGCCTTCGAGCCCTCCGCGGGTCCGGTGCCGCCGCCGATCAGGGTGGTGATCCCGGAGGCGAGCGCCTCGTCGGCGATCTGCGGGCAGATGAAGTGGACGTGCGCGTCGATGGCGCCGGCCGTCAGGATCCGCCCGTTGCCGGCGATGATCTCGGTCTCGGGGCCGATCACCAGGTCGGGATGGACGCCGTCCATGGTGTCGGGGTTGCCGGCCTTGCCGATGCCGGTGATCCGGCCGTCGCGGATGCCGACGTCGGCCTTGACGATGCCCCAGTGGTCGATGATCACCACACCGGTGACGACGGTGTCCGGGGTGCCCTCGGCGCGGGTGGCGCGCGCCTGTCCCATGGACTCCCGGATGACCTTCCCGCCGCCGAAGACCGCCTCGTCCCCGGCGAGTCCGGGGCCGCCGGAACGATCCTCCTCGATCTCGACGAGGAGGTCCGTGTCGGCGAGCCGGATGCGGTCACCGGTCGTCGGGCCGAACAGGTCGGCGTAGGCGGCACGTGAGATCTCAGGCATCGAGGGGACCTCCGGTCTCCCCGCGCAGGCCGGGCACGATCCGGGCACCGGCGAGCGGGACGAGTTCGACGTCGGCGGGGATGCCCGGCTCGAAGCGCACGGCGGTCCCCGCGGCGATGTTCAGCCGCTTGCCGCGGGCGGCGGCGCGGTCGAAGTCCAGACCGGGGTTGGCCTCGGCGAAGTGGTAGTGGGAGCCGACCTGGACGGGCCGGTCGGCGGCGTTGAGGACGGTCAGCCGGGTGACCTCGCGGCCCTCGTTGTAGACGATCGGATCGTCCGCGTACAGGATCTCTCCGGGAATCATGGCGGCAGCCCCCGTCAGACGATCGGGTCGTGGACGGTGACGAGCTTGGTGCCGTCCGGGAAGGTCGCCTCGACCTGGACGTCGTGGATTATCTCGGGGATGCCCTCCATGACGTCGTCCCGGGTGAGCAGTTTGCGCCCGGAGGACATGAGCTCGGCGACCGTACGGCCGTCCCGCGCGCCCTCGAGGATGTGCGAGGTGATCAGCGCGACGGTCTCGGGGTGGTTCAGCCTCAGGCCGCGGGCCCGGCGCTTCTCGGCCACGTCGGCCGCCACGTGGATGAGCAGCCTCTCTTGCTCGTGCGGGGTCAGTTGCACGTCCCACCTCACAGTCCTCGCTCCGGACCGTGCAGGGTCCGGTTGCCGCCGCCGCCAGGGCAAAGTGCCTGGTGGTGGATCGGCAGGCTAGTTGGACCGGGTTTCAGGCGCGTTAACCGAACCGGGACGCGTCAGGCCGCCGGGCTGGGGTCCGCCATGCTCGTGAACGTCCGTGATCCGCCCCGCCGCCGCCCCTCGGGCGATGGCGGACCGGACCGTATACGGCGCCCGCCTGGTCGGCACGCGGGGCCCAGGACGGTGGACGCGCGCACCGCACCCGCCGCTTCAGGGGGCGATGCCGCCGCTAGGACGCGCCCGGCCCCCGGTGCTCCGCCGTGACGCCGAAGCGGTGTCGCTCGTCGGGAGCGGGCCGGGTCTCGCGGACGCTGGAGACCGCGCCGACCACCTGCTCCCGCGGAGCGTCCCCGAGCCCTTCGAGCCGCTCCAGGTCGGCGGCCGAGACGAGGGCGACGAGGGGCTTGCCGTGCCGTGTCACGACGACCCGCTCACCGCCGTAGACGACACGGTTGATCAGGTCGGCGAGCTCAGCCCTGGCTTGTGTCACCGGAATCTCGTAGGCCATGAGCCCATCCTAACGTGACGTACGTCCTGTACATTTTTTCACAGGGCCATGAGCGAGTCACCACGGAGAGACACCACGCAGACACCGCAGACGGCCCTGCCGGAGCCGGCTCTGCCGCGAGGAGGGGTTCGCGATGACCCGACGGTCCGCCCGTCACGTCCCACCCGGGTTCACCGAGACACCGGGCAGGCGGTTCACGCTGCCGGGCGCCCGCGTCGTGCCCCGCCGGCCCTCGCCGCCCGGACAGCCGGAGGGACGGCCCGGTGATGCCGTCGTCCCGGCCCGCGGGCCGGCCCGCGTCCGCACCCGGACGAAAAGGCCGCTCGTACGGCACACGGGCCGCCGTCCCGAGCCCGGCGACAGGTGAGCCGTCGATGCCGCCACCGGAACTCCCGCCGCTGCCCGCCCTGACCCGCGCCGAGGGCGAGTTGATCGATCGTTACCTCGACGTGGTCGACCTGCTGGGCCGGATCAACCCCGCGCGCCCCGGGGACACCTACCGCGGCCTGCGCGCCGCCCAGGCCCTGGTCGCCAAGGCGGCCCTGCTGCGGGACGCCCTGGAGCTGATGCACCGGCGCGGCGAGACCGAACTGCACGCCCCCACCCTGGCCCGTGCGCTGCGCGTGCTGGACGGGGAGCGCCGCACGGACCGCGTCACGCTGCCCGCCGAGGCCGACAGTTGACGCACCGTCGCCGCTCCCGGTGCCCCGGCGCGGCGGCGGGTGTCCGGGACGACGCCGAAACGGACCAAAAGGGGTACCGCCGATCGGAGTAGGCGCTCGTCCTGTTTTAGGCCCGTCCGAGTTGCGCAACACGCGTGGGCCGAGGGCGGAATCGGACATTCCATCGCTGGTCCGGGGGTGCGCGACCCCTCCAACGCCCCCTCGAACAAAGGGGTGTCCACCCGAACGGGTGAGTGGTGAGTAACAACACAAACCACCGATTCCATTGGGTTTTTCGGACATCTGTCAGCCAAGATCCGTGTCTGACGACAAGACCCCGCCGCAGTGGCGGGGCGATCCGGGCGGACGCCGAGTCCTGCCGCCGCGCGGATGACCGGTCGACAGAAGTGGTTCGGCAGGAGTGGAGGACCCAAGCACGACGGGTCGCCGGAACGGTCACGCCATGACCGGTTCGAGCAGCCCTTGGGGTGAAGCCGCAACCGCGGCCGGGCAACTTCGCCAGCCCGAATCCGACAGGTCATCCTTCACAGGCGGCTGACGAAGGGTTGCGCATGACTGCGCTCAATCGTGTCCCGTCGCTCATGGTCCGGGCCGGTACGGCTTCGGCTCTCACCATCGCCGCGGTGGGCGGCTCCGTCGTGATCCCGGGTGTCGCCTCCGACGCCGCGGCCGCCACACCGGCGACGAAGGCACTGCACATCGCCGCTTCCAAGAAGGGCGCCCCGTACAGCTACGGCGCCACCGGGCCGCGCAGGTTCGACTGCTCCGGGCTCACGCTGTACTCGTTCAAGAAGGCGGGCAAGAAACTGCCCCGCACGGCGGCCCAGCAGTACAACAAGACGCACCACATCTCCGCCAGGAGCCGCAAGGCCGGAGACCTGGTGTTCTTCCACTCGGGTTCGAGCGTCTACCACGTGGGGATCTACGCCGGCAAGGGCAAGATATGGCATGCCCCGAAGACCGGTGACGTGGTGCGGCTGCAGAAGATCTGGACGAAGAGCGTCTGGTACGGCCGGGTCAACTGACTCTCCCGGGGAGACGGCGGTCGCCTGACACGCCGCCGTCTCCCCGGGGTCCCACCCGGGCCCGCGGGGTCACCCGCGGGCGCTGGTCACCCGTACGCCCCTGGTCGGTCTCGGCCTGAGGGGGCCGCTTCCCCGGAGGGTGCCCCCGACGGGCCTCGCCGACGAGCGGGCCGCCTCCCGGGCTCCCGCCGGCCCGCGCCCGCCGCCCGCGCCCCGCAAGCCCTCCGCGCCCCAGAGGCCGACCGCGTCCCCGGGCGGGCATGGTGGCGCCGCGAGCCGTCCGTACGGCGCCTGTAAGGACCGTGTGGCGCGCCGGCAACGGTGCCGGGGGTCTACGGCTCCTGCTGCCCCGCCGCGGTCACCGGCGCGACCGGGACCGTCCACGGCAGCTCGATGAAGACCGTCTTGCCGCCCTCGCGGGTGGGCCGCACCCTCAGCTTGCCGCCGAACTCCGCGGTCAGCCAGCGGATGATCACCATGCCCCGGCCGTTGTCCTGCTGGACGGCGGCCGGCAGCCTCTTGGGGAACCGCGGGTGGCTGTCGGTGACACCGATGCGCAGGTGTTCGTCACGGTCCAGCGCGATGTCCACCGTGAAGGTGGGGGACTGCCCGAAGGTGTGCTGTACGGCGTTGGTGGCGAGTTCCGAGACGATGAGCCGGATGGTGTCGGCGGCCTCCGTGTCCGCCGGCAGCCCCCACTCCGTCAGGGTGCTCACCACATAGGCCCGGGCCGCGGAAACCGAAGCGGGATCGCTCGGCAGAGTGACGGATGCTTCCAGATGGTCTGCCATGGCGACGTCGTCCCTTTCCCACGGGACCGCAGCCGGACACGGAGCGGATGGTTCGAGTACGGTCCCGGACTGGTGCTTCGTTCGTCAGAGTGCCATCACCGTGCCGGTCCCGGGTGTCGATCCACCAAGATGTGCATATATCTGTCGCTCGAAGCGGTGAACTCTCCGACGGAAGACCGTATTTGGGTGGCCCGGAAGGAGTAAGGAGTTGCGCATGCAGCACGGTCCCGCGGTACGCCGCCGGAAACTCGGCGCCGAACTGCGTGCGTTGCGCACCGGTGCGGCGCTCACCAGTGGTGAGGCGGCCCGTCTGGTGGGCTGGCACCAGTCGAAGGTGAGCCGGATCGAAACCGGCGCCAGCGGGGTGAAACCGGCCGACGTGCGGTTGCTTCTGGACGCGTACGGCGTGACCGATTCCCAACTGCGCGAGTTACTCGTGGTGTTGGCGGGCTCGGACGAGAGCGGTGGGCGCCACCACTGGTGGCACGCGTACCGCGGGATACTCCCGGCGACCTACCGGGACTTCATCAGCCTGGAGTCGCAGGCGAGCGCGATGCGCACCCTGGAGACCTCGGTGATTCCCGGGTTGCTGCAGACCCCCGAGTACGCCCGGGCGGTCACCCGGGCCGCGGTGGACGGGCTGGACGAGGAGCGGCTGCACGCCCTGGTGGAGGTGCGGCTGGCCAGGCAGGACGTGCTGCGGGCGGACCCGCCGCTGGAGTTGAGCGCCGTCCTCGACGAGGCGGTCCTGCGGCGCGAGGTCGGCGGCCCCGGGGTGATGACACGGCAACTGGAACGGCTGGTCGAGTCGGCACGGCTGCCCCAAGTGCATGTGCAGGTGCTGCCGTTCGCGGCCGGCGCGCACATCGGAATCACCGGGCCTTTCGTTATCTTCTCATTTTCGCGCACTTCTGATCTGGATGTGGTGGTTCTCGACCACTTGACGAGTAGCCTCTACCTCGAACGGAAAGAAGACCTAGAGGCCTACACCGAGGCCTTCAACGCCCTTCGGATGTACGCGCTTTCACCCGAGGACTCGTTGGACTACATCGCCCGGATAGGTGGCGGCGCGTAAGGAGGCACCATGTCAGCTCTGCCTCGGAACGTACCTTCCAGCACCGCTCTGCACGGAGTGCGATGGCTGCGCAGCAGCTACAGCACGGGAGCGAACAACTGCGTCGAGACGGCGCGACCGATGGCCGGCCCAGGCGCCGGACTGCTCGCCGTACGCGACTCCAAGGACCCGGCCGGACCCGCGCTGCTCTTCTCCCCCGAGAGCTGGACGGACTTCACCGCCGGTATCCGCCTTCTCTGACCGCCTTCACCTCGCGCGGCACGCGGCCGTGTCACGCCGACTCATGGTCGCGTCTCGCCGATCACCCGTACAGCGCTTTCGATCTGCGCCCCGGAGAGGTCCCCGCGGGCTGTCAGCCTGAGCCGTGAGATGCCGTCGGGCACGGAAGGAGGACGGAAGCACCCCACGGCCAGCCCGGCCGCACGGCAGTCGGCCGCCCAGCGTACGGCCCCCTCCGGGGACGGCGCCCGAACGGAGACGACCGCCGCGTCCGGACGTACCGCGTCCAGACCGGCGGCTGTCAGGCGTGCGTGCAGTTCGCCCGCGACCGCGCGCGCCCGCGCCGCCCGGTCCGGCTCGCGGCGCAGCAGTTCCAGGGCGGCCAGGGCGGCGCCCGCCGCCGCGGGCGCCAGGCCCGTGTCGAAGATGAACGTGCGGGCCACGTTGACCAGGTGGTCGATCACCCGGGCCGGGCCGAGCACGGCGCCGCCCTGACTCCCGAGCGACTTGGACAGCGTGACCGTCGCGACGACGTCCCCGGCCCCCGCGAGCCCGGCCGCGTGCGGCGCGCCCCGGCCGCCGTCGCCGATCACCCCGAGGCCGTGGGCGTCGTCGACCACCAGTCCGGCCCCGTACTCCCGGCACACCCCGGCGAGCGCGGACAGCGGGGCGGCGTCGCCGTCGACCGAGAAGACCGTGTCGGACACGGCGACGGCCGGGCCGTCGTGCGTGTGCAGGGCCTTGCGCACGGCCTCCGGGTCGGCGTGCCCGACGACCTGGGTCGTGCCCCGGGCCAGCCGGCAGCCGTCGATCAGGGAGGCGTGGTTTCCCGCGTCGGACACGACCAGCGAACCGTGCGGGGCGAGCGCGGTGACGGCGGCGATGTTGGCCGCGTAGCCGGAGGAGAGGACGAGCGCCGCCTCGAAGCCGCAGAAGTCCGCCAGCTCGCGTTCCAGCCGGGTGTGCAGTTCGGTCGTGCCGGTCACGAGCCGGGAGCCGGTCGCGCCGGCGCCCCAGGTCCGCGCGGCCCGGACCGCGCCCTCGGTGACCTCGGGGTGCCGGGACAGGCCCAGGTAGTCGTTGCTCGCCAGGTCGAGGAGCGGCGAGTCGGCGGGGCGGGGGCGCAGGGTCCGGACGAGCCCGGCGTCGCGGCGCGCTCGCGCCTGCTCGTCGATCCAGCCGAACGCCATGGCTCCTCCGGGGATTTTGTAGGCAGTGACCAGACCCTAGCGGTACGTTTTGCGGCCCACCGTGTGGCAATACCCACACGGCCGTGGGGCGCTGTTTGTCCGAAGCCTCCTTGGCCGCGGGCGGTCTCGTAGGACAGGATCGGCTCTCATGGACCTGCTGAACACGCTGGTGGACAAGGGGCTTCGGCGCGAGGTGCCGAGCCGCGAGGAAGCTCTTGCCGTCCTCGCCACTTCCGACGACGATCTGCTCGATGTGGTGGCCGCGGCCGGGAAGGTGCGCCGCCACTGGTTCGGCCGACGGGTGAAGCTCAACTACCTCGTCAACCTGAAGTCCGGACTGTGCCCCGAGGACTGCTCCTACTGCTCGCAGCGGCTCGGTTCGACGGCCGGCATCCTGAAGTACACCTGGCTCAAGCCCGAGGAGGCGTCCAGGGCCGCCGCGGCCGGCCTCGCGGGCGGCGCCAAGCGGGTGTGCCTGGTGGCCAGCGGCCGCGGCCCGACGGACCGGGACGTGGACCGCGTCTCGGACACCATCAAGGCAATCAAGGACGGCAACGAGGGCGTCGAGGTGTGCGCCTGTCTGGGCCTGCTCTCCGACGGCCAGGCCGACCGGCTGCGGGAGGCCGGCGCGGACGCCTACAACCACAACCTCAACACGTCCGAGGCGACGTACGGGGACATCACGACCACGCACACCTACGCCGACCGCGTGGACACCGTGCGGAAGGCGCACGCGGCGGGTCTGTCGGCCTGCTCGGGTCTGATCGCCGGCATGGGCGAGAGCGACGAGGACCTGGTCGACGTGGTCTTCTCCCTGCGCGAGCTGGACCCCGACTCGGTGCCGGTCAACTTCCTGATCCCGTTCGAGGGCACCCCGCTGGCCAAGGAGTGGAACCTCACCCCGCAGCGCTGCCTGCGCATCCTGGCGATGGTCCGGTTCGTCTGCCCGGACGTCGAGGTCCGGATCGCGGGTGGCCGCGAGGTGCACCTGCGCACCATGCAGCCGCTCGCCCTGAACCTGGCGAACTCGATCTTCCTCGGCGACTACCTCACCAGCGAGGGCCAGGCCGGGAAGGCCGACCTGGAGATGATCGCGGACGCCGGGTTCGAGGTGGAGGGCGCCGACCAGGTGACCCTGCCGCGGCACCGGTCCGAGGCCGGCGCCGGTGGCGGGTGCGGGTCGCACGAGGGCGCCGGGTGCGGCTCCCACGGCGGCGGCGCCTGCGGGTCGCACGAGGGTGGCGGTGGCTGCGGGTCGCACGAGGGCGCCGGCGTCTGCGGTTCCGCCGTCGCGGTCCCTGCCGCCGCCGAGGCCGGTGCCGTGGCCGCGCAGCCCGGCGAGGCCCGTACCGACCTCGTCGCCGTCCGCCGCAGGGGTGCCGGGACGGATCTCGCGCCCAATGCCTGATCTGAGCCTGCCCGAACTGCTGGACCTCGACCGGCGGCACGTCTGGCATCCGTACGGGCCCATGCCCGGCCGCCAGGAACCGCTGGTCGTGGCGTCGGCGAGCGGGGTACGGCTCACCCTCGCCGACGGCTCCGGCGAACTGGTCGACGGCATGTCGTCCTGGTGGTCGGCGATCCACGGCTACAACCACCCGGTGCTCAACGAGGCGGCGCGGGCGCAGCTGGGGCGCATGAGTCACGTGATGTTCGGCGGGCTCACCCACGAGCCCGCCGTACGGCTGGCGAAGCTCCTTGTCGACATGTCGCCCGACGGCTTGGAGCACGTCTTCCTCGCCGACTCCGGATCGGTGTCCGTCGAGGTCGCCGTCAAGATGTGCCTGCAGTACTGGCGCTCGCTGGGCCGCCCCGGCAAGCAGCGGCTGCTGACCTGGCGCGGCGGCTACCACGGCGACACCTGGCAGCCGATGTCCGTGTGCGACCCCGAGGGCGGGATGCACGAGCTGTGGACGGGTGTGCTCCCGCGCCAGGTGTTCGTGGACGCGCCTCCCGCCGAGTACGACGAGTCGTACGCGCGGGGGCTGCGCGCGGCGATCGCGGCGCACGCGGACGAACTGGCCGCGGTGATCGTCGAGCCGGTGGTGCAGGGGGCCGGCGGGATGCGGTTCCACTCCCCCGCCTACCTGCGGGTTCTGCGCGAGGCGTGCGACGCGCACGGCGTGCTGCTGGTGTTCGACGAGATCGCCACCGGTTTCGGCCGTACGGGCGCGTTGTTCGCCGCGGACCACGCGGCGGTGACGCCGGACGTGATGTGCGTGGGCAAGGCCATGACCGGCGGCTACCTCACGATGGCGGCGACGCTGTGCACGCCGGAGGTCGCCGACGGGATCTCGCGCGGCGAGGTCCCGGTCCTCGCCCACGGGCCGACCTTCATGGGCAACCCGCTCGCGGCCTCCGTGGCCTGCGCCTCGATCGAGTTGCTGCTCGGGCAGGACTGGCGTGCACAGGTCAAGCGGATCGAGGCCGGACTGCGGGACGGACTGAGGCCGGCCGCGGACCTTCCGGGCGTGCGGGACGTACGGGTCCTCGGTGCGATCGGCGTGGTCCAGCTGGACCACGAGGTGGACATGGCGGCCGCCACCCGCGCCGCCGTACGCGAGGGTGTGTGGCTGCGCCCGTTCCGCGACCTCGTCTACACCATGCCGCCGTACGTCACGGACGACGCCGACCTGGCCCGGATCACCCGCGCGGTGTGCGCCGCCGCGCGCGAGGGCTGAGGACGACCGGACGAGCGGGCAGGCGCGCCGCACGAGAACGCGGAGGGAATGACATGCCGGTACTGGTGATCACGGGCACGGGCACGGAGGTCGGCAAGACGGTCGCGACCGCCGCCGTCGCCGCGGCGGCCCGCGCGGCCGGCCGGTCGGTGGCCGTGCTGAAGGCCGCGCAGACGGGTGTACGGCCGGACGAGCCCGGGGACGCCGCCGAGGTCGTGCGGCTCGCCGGGGAGGTGACGGCGGCCGAAGTGGCCCGCTATCCCGAGCCGTTGGCGCCCGCCACGGCAGCCCGCCGGGCCGGGCGGAAGCCGGTGCGTCCGCACGAGGTGGCCGAGGCCGCGCAGAAGCTGTCCGCCGAGCACGACCTGGTGCTGGTGGAGGGGGCGGGCGGACTGCTCGTCCGGTTCGACGCGGAGGGCGGCACGCTCGCGGACGCTGCCGGGCTGCTGGAGGCACCCGTACTGCTCGTGGCGTCCGCGGGCCTGGGCACGCTGAACACCACCGAACTGACGGCACGCGAACTCCGGACCCGGGGGCTCGGCCTGCTCGGGATCGTGATCGGCAGCTGGCCCGACGTGCCCGACCTGGCGTCCCGCTGCAACCTCGCGGATCTGCCGGACGTGGCCGCGGCGCCCCTTCTCGGCGCCCTGCCCGCCGGAGCGGGAACGCTCGCCCCCGCCGCCTTCCGCACCGACGCTCCGGGCTGGCTGGCACCCCGGCTCGACGGGACATGGGACGCCGAGGCGTTCCACGTGCGGGAAGGCGCGTAGCGGGCGGCTTTCGGAAAGGTGGGGCCGCCGGCGGGCATGGGGGTGCGGGGCCGCGGGCGGAGGCCGGCCGAGCGGTACAGGGCGGTTGACCTGCCCTTCTCGGTCCACCGGTCCGCCGGTCCGGCCGGTCCGGCGCCGAAGTCCCGCCGTTCTGCCACCGGACTCACCGGCGGTCCGGCCGGTCCACGGGTCGGCGGGCCGGTGAGCGGGTGAGCGGGTCAGCCGGCGGGCCGATGAGCCGGTGAGCCGGTGAGCCGGCGGGCCGGTGAGCCGGTGAGCCGGTGAGCCGGTGAGCCGGTGAGCCGGTGAGCCGGTGAGCCGGTGAGCCGGCGGGCCGGTGACATGGGTGCGCGGCTGCCCGGCGGGGAACACTCGCCGTAAGGCCCGTCCCGCGAGGAGGTCCCCATGGCGCTGAGGTCCGGCGGTTCCGGCAGGGTGGCGCGGGATGCCGTGCACCATCCCCTGTTCGCCCGGTACTACGCCCGCGTCAGCGTCACCGCGGAGACGCGGCTCGGCATGGGCGCGGTGCGCGCGCGGCTGCTGACCGGGCTGTCGGGGCGGGTGATCGAGATCGGCGCGGGCAACGGCCTGAACTTCGCCCACTACCCGGGCCCGGTCGCGGAGGTGGTGGCGATCGAACCGGAGCGCCGGCTGCGGCGGGCTGCGGTGGAGGCCGCGCTGCGCGCGGAGGTGCCCGTCGACGTCGTGCCGGGCGCGGCGGAGGCGCTGCCGGTCAAGAGCGAGGCTTTCGACGCGGCGGTCGTCTCGCTGGTGCTGTGCAGCGTGCGTGATGTGCCGCGCGCCCTCGGCGAGGTACGGCGGGTGCTGCGGCCCGGTGGGGTCGTCCGGTTCTTCGAGCACGGCCGGGGCGGCGGCCCGGTCATGCGCGCCGCCCAGCGCACGCTGGACCGGACGCTGTGGCCGCCCCTGAACGGCGGCTGCCACCTGGCCCGCGACCCGGTCGCCGCACTGCGCGACGCCGGGTTCGAACTGGGCCCCTACCGAAGCGTCCTGATGCCGGAGAAGGGTCCGGCGCTGCCCACGTCCTTCTGTGTGCTGGGCACCGCGTGGCGTCCCGGCCCCGAGGAGCGATGAGCGCCGGAACCACCGGAACAGCCGGAACAGCCGGAACAGCCGGAACAGCCGGTCACAGGCTCCACTGCCGCAGTTCCCGCGCGATGTCGTCGACCGAGGCGTCCCCGCTCTTGACCAGGCGGGCCAGGTCGCGGACCTGCTCGGGCGAGGTGACGACCTTGAGGCCGCTGGCGATCAGGTAGGCGTAGGCGACGGCGGAGGCGAACAGCGCGTTGGAGCGCTCCAGCGCGGGCACGTGGATGAGGAGTTGCAGCAGGGCGGCGGCGCGCGCGTGCGGGCTGTCGTAGACGGGGACGTCGAAGATCTCGGCCCGGTGGCGCGCGACGGCCGCGACCAGCGCGCCCCAGTCGGTGACCTGGGGGTCTCCCGGGGTCTTGTGTTCGGCGAGCATCAGCAGCCAGGCGAGGTCGATCCTGAGATTGCTCAAGGTCTCAGCGACGGCCTTCCCGGGTGCCCTCGGCACCCGGAGCCCGGTCCGCGCCGAACTCGTCGGTGAAGACGGACTCGTACTGCTTCATGAAGTCGGCGGCGGCCTCCACGAAGGTGTGGCCCACTTCCCCGGTGTCCTGTCTGACCAGTTCCTCGATGTAGCGGTTGACGCTCATCCCGCGGGCCAGGGCGCGTTCGCGGGCGGCGCGCGCGGTGCCCTCGTCCACGCGCACGTTCAGCTGGGTCTTCGCCATACCCCGACGCTAGCGCCGAACCGCTAGCGCGGGCAAGTGGTCCACCCAGGGGTGGAGGTTGCCCCTTACACCGATATCAGGGGCCCGACCTGGGGTGGAGAGCCGCCGACACCCAGGGGGGATACCGGGTGTGCGGCCGGTCACACTACCCTCGGCCGGGACCACCGGGTCGGAAGGTCCAGGAGCGAGGAGGCAGCCTTGTCCACACCTGCTACGGAGCGCGCGCCGGGCCTGGCGTCGGCCGACGGGGTCGCGGCCCGCGCCCGCGGTCTGACCAAGGCGTACGGCTCGGGCGAGACCGCGGTGCTGGCCCTGGACTCGGTGGACGTGGACATCGCGCGCGGCCGCTTCACCGCCGTCATGGGACCGTCGGGCTCCGGCAAGTCCACGATGATGCACTGTCTGGCGGGCCTCGACTCCGTCTCGGCCGGCCAGGTGTGGCTCGGCGACACCGAGATCACCGGGCTGAAGGACCGCGAGCTGACCCGGCTGCGCCGGGACCGGATCGGGTTCATGTTCCAGTCGTTCAACCTCATTCCGACGCTGAACGCGGCCGAGAACATCACCCTGCCCATGGACATCGCGGGCAAGAAGCCCGACAAGAAGTGGCTGGACCAGGTCATCGACACGCTCGGGCTGCGC
This sequence comes from Streptomyces sp. NPDC043878, assembly GCF_056435735.1. Lineage (NCBI taxonomy): Bacteria > Bacillati > Actinomycetota > Actinomycetes > Kitasatosporales > Streptomycetaceae > Streptomyces > Streptomyces sp. NPDC043878. Next base: position 126,666 of record NZ_JBWKDW010000015.1, on the reverse strand, counting down.
GACCGGCTGGGTCACCGGCCCGCCCAGCTCTCCGGGGGGCAGCAGCAGCGCGTCGCCTGCGCCCGCGCGCTCGCCTCCCGCCCCGAGCTGATCTTCGCGGACGAGCCGACCGGCAACCTCGACTCCCGCGCCGGGCTGGAAGTGCTCGGCTTCCTGCGCGAGGCCGTCGACCAGCTGGGGCAGACCGTGGTCATGGTCACCCACGACCCGGGCGCCGCCGCCCACTCCGACCTGGTGCTCTTCCTCGCCGACGGCCGGATCGTCGACGAGATGCAACGGCCGACGGCCGAGGCGGTGCTGGAACGCATGCGCCTGTTCACCGGTTCCGGCGGCACCTCCGCCGGCCGGCCCGACGACGACGCCACCCCCGACGAGGACTGAGCCGTGCTGAAGGCGACCCTGCGAAGCTTCCTCGCCCACAAGGGGCGGCTGCTGCTCTCCGCGCTGGCCGTGGTCCTGTCCGTGGCGTTCGTCGCGGGCAGCCTGATCTTCTCCGACACGGTCTCCCGCACGTTCGACCGGCTCTTCGCCTCCACCTCCGCCGACGTGACGATGGAGCCGAAGGACGACCTCTCGTCGTCGGTGCCGACGGGCGCCACCCAGACCCTGCCCGCCGCGCTCGCCGACCGGGTGGCGAAGGTCGACGGGGTCGCGTCCGCACACGCCGACGTCTCCGTCGAGAACATCACGGTCGTCGACAGCGACAACGAGTCGATCGGGACCAGCGGCGGCGCCCCGACCATCGCCACCGACTGGTACGTCACCGACCGCAGCCCCGTGAAGCTGACCTCGGGCCACGCCCCGCGCGGCGCCGCCGAGGCCCTCCTCGACGCGGACACCGCCGACCGGAAGCACGTCAGAATCGGCGACAGGCTGACCGTGATGGCGCAGCCGGGCACCTTCAAGGTCCGGATCGTCGGCATCGCCACCTTCACCACCACCAACCCCGGCGCGGCCCTGGTCTATCTCGACCCCGCGACCGCCGCCGACCAACTCCTGGGCTCGGCCGGCCGGGCCACCAGCGTCTCCGTGGACGCGGCGCCGGGTGTGCCCGACGACGCGCTCAAGCGCCGCGTCGTCGCCGAGACCGGCACCCGCGCCTACGACGTGAAGACGGCCGCCGAACAGGCCGAGTCGTCGGTGGCCGACCTCGGCGGATTCCTCGACGTGATCAAGTACGTCATGCTCGGCTTCGCCGGGATCTCCGTCCTCGTCGGCGTGTTCCTGATCGTCAACACCTTCTCGATGCTGATCGCGCAGCGCACCCGCGAACTCGGGCTGCTCCGGGCGCTGGGCGCCGACCGGCGGCAGGTGCGCCGGTCCGTGCTCACCGAGGCCCTGCTGCTCGGGGTCGTCGGCTCGACGCTGGGCCTCGCGGCCGGCATCGGGCTCGCCTACGGGCTGATCAAGCTCATGGGCGCGTTCGGGATGAACCTGAAGGCCACCGAGATGGTCGTCGGGTGGGGCACCCCGGTCGCCGCGTACGTCGTGGGGGTCGGGGTCACCTTCGTGGCCGCGTACCTCCCGGCCCGGCGGGCCGCGGGCGTCTCCCCGATGGCCGCGCTCGCGGACGCCGACATCGCCGGGGTGGGGCGGCCGCTGCGGGTACGCGCGGTGGTCGGCTCGGTCGTCGGGGCGCTGGGTGCCGCGGCCCTGGTGGGTTGCGCCACCGCCTCGAAGACGTCCACGTCGGCCTCGCTGCTGGGGCTCGGCGTCGCGCTGACCCTGATCGCCACGGTGATCGCGGGCCCGCTGCTGGTGCGTCCGGTGATCCGGGTCCTCGGCGGGGCGTTCCCCGCGCTGTTCGGCACGGTCGGCCGGATGAGCCAGCGCAACGCCCTGCGCAACCCCCGCCGTACCGGCGCCACCGCGGCCGCCCTCATGGTCGGTCTCGCCCTGGTCGGCGGGATGTCGGTGGCCAGCGCCTCGATGTCCCGGTCCTTCGACCAGCAGATCGACAAGACGCTGGGTGCCGACTTCATCGTCCAGAACGCCAACTTCGTGCCGTTCTCGCAGGAGGTCACCGACAAGGTGCGGGCGACGGGGGGCGTCGGTCTCGTCGTACGGCAGCGGTTCGCGCCGGTCGCCGTGCGGCTGCCGGACGGCAGACGGATCGAGACGACCGCCGCCGGCTACGACGCCCGGATCGACGACGTCGCCCACGTGACCTACGCCGGCGGCGACACTGCGGCCGCCCTGGCGGACGGGCACATCGCCATGGACTCCTCCTTCGCCGAGGACCACGGCGTACGCCTCGGAAGTGTGGTGCCCGTCGAGTTCCCGGCCGGCCGCAGGGCCGAGCTGACCGTGGGAGCCCTCACCGACCAGGACGGCGCCGGCGGCTTCGGCATGCAGGGCGGGCTGTTCTTCGGCATCGCCACCGTCGAGAAGTACGTCCCCGGCGGCCAGGACTCCGCGCTCTACGTCAACGCGGCCGCCGGCACGAGCCCGGACGGGCTGCGCTCCGGCCTCGAGCGCACCCTCGACCCGTATCCGCAGGTCCAGGTGCGTGACCAGGCCGACTACAAGAAGCTGGTCCACGACCAGATCGCGGTACTGCTCTACCTGGTGTACGCGCTGCTCGGGCTGGCGATCGTCATCGCGGTCCTCGGGGTCGTCAACACCCTCGCGCTGTCCGTGGTGGAACGCACCCGCGAGATCGGCCTGCTGCGGGCCATCGGGCTCGGCCGCCGGCAGCTGCGCCGGATGATCCGGCTGGAGTCCGTGGTCATCGCGGTGTTCGGCGCGGTCCTGGGGCTCGCCCTGGGGCTCGTGTGGGGCGTGTGCATGCACCAGGTGCTGGCCCTCCAGGGCATGAAGGCGCTCGCCATCCCCTGGACCACGATCGTCGCGGTCGTGGTCGGTTCCGCGGTGGTCGGCATCGTCGCGGCACTCCTGCCGGCGCTGCGGGCGTCCCGGATGAACGTCCTGGCGGCCATCGCGCACGAGTGAGGACGGAGCGGACGGAGAGGGCGGAGTCGAGGGGGACGGCGGCCGGGTGCCGGCCGACGTCCGCATGGTGGAAACCCGTGTCGCCGTCCGGCGCGCGTGGTGGGATCTGTTCATGACCGACCTGCGCGTACGGGCCGCGACGCCCGAGGATCTCGACGCCGTGCTCGCCTTCTGGAAGGTGGCCGCCGAGGGAACCAGCATCAGTGACGACCGGGCCGGTGTGCGGCGGCTGGTCGAGCGCGATCCCGAGGCGCTGATCCTCGCCGAGCTCGACGGCGAACCCGTCGGAACGGTGATCGCCGGCTTCGACGGCTGGCGCTGTCACCTGTACCGGCTGGCCGTGCACCCCGGCCGTCGCCGCCGGGGCATCGGTTCGGCCCTGCTCACGGCGGCGGAGGAGCGGTTCGTACGGCTCGGCGGGCGGCGCGGGGACGCGATGGTGCTGCGACGCAACGAAACCGCGCATCATGCCTGGCGCGCCGCGGGGTATGCGCCCGAGGAACAGTGGCGACGCTGGGTGAAGCCGTTCGGCGGCGAGCGAGCGGACCACTGACATACCCCCTTTTGCCCATCCTTTACCCTTGGGGGGTCACTCGATCCTCCATGAAAGGTGTGAGCGTCCGCCCATGGGCGAGCCCCCCGGTACGCGACATCGCGCGATCCTCCCGACGCTGCCCGATCATGGGACGGAGGTGACCCGATGACCGAAGTGCTCCTCCTGCTGCTGGCGATCCTGCTCTCGCTGGCCTGCGGCGCCTTCGTCGCGGCGGAGTTCTCCTTGACCACGGTCGAGCGCGGCGAGCTGCAACGCGCCGTGGAGCGCGGCGAACGGGGTGCCGCCGGCGCCCTCAAGGCCGTACGGAATCTGACCTTCCAGCTGTCCGGCGCGCAGCTCGGCATCACCGTCACCAACCTGGTCGTCGGCATGCTCGCCGAGCCGTCCATCGCGGTCCTGATCGCGGGCCCGCTGGAGTCCCTCGGCATCCCGGACTCCACCGCGAGCACGCTCGCCCTGGTGCTGGGCACCGCCCTGTCGACCGTGTTCCTGATGGTCGTCGGCGAGCTGGTGCCGAAGAACTGGGCAATCTCCTCGCCGCTCGCCGTGGCCAAACGGGTCGGCAACGCGCAGCGCTGGTTCAGCGCCGCGTTCCGTCCCTTCATCACCCACCTCAACAACACCGCCAACCGGGTCGTACGACGGTTCGGCCTGGAGCCCGCCGAGGAGCTGGCGTCCGCACGCGGGCCGCAGGAACTGGCGGCGCTGGCCCGGCACTCCGCCCGGGAGGGCGCCCTGGAGGCCGACACCGCGGAGCTGTTCGTCCGGACGCTGAACCTGGCCGACCTGACCGCGGAGAACGTGATGACACCGCGCGTGCAGGTCATCGCCCTGGAGGCACGGGCCACCTGCGAGGACGTGGCGAACGCGACCCGGGCGACCGGGCTGTCCCGCTTCCCGGTCTACCGCGACAGCCTCGACTCCGTCGTGGGAACCGCGCACATCAAGGACTGTCTGGCCGTGCCCGCCGAGCGGCGCTCCCGCGTGCCCGTCTCCGAGGTGATGCGCGAACCGCTGCTGGTCCCGGAGTCGCTCACCGTCGACCGGCTCCTGGACCGGCTGTCGGGCAGACGCACCATGGCCGTGGTCATCGACGAGTACGGCGGCACCGCGGGAGTGGCCACCCTGGAGGACATCGTCGAGGAGGTGGTGGGCGAGGTGCGGGACGAGCACGACCCGCACGAGACGCCCGACCTGGCCCCGGCCGGCACCGACGACGAGGGCCGCACGCTGTACTCCGCCGACGGCTCCGCCCGTACCGACCAGCTCGCGCGCGTGGGACTGAAGGTGCCGGACGGGCCGTACGAGACGCTGGCCGGTCTCGTCGCGACCGAACTGGGCCGCATACCGACCGTCGGTGACCGCGTGGAGGTCGCCGACTGGCGGCTGGACGTGGTGGACGCGTCGGGCCGCAGAGCCGCGCGCGTCGTACTGCACGCGCCGCGCCACGACGAGCAGGGGAAACGATGACCGCCGTACAGCTGCTGATCGGTCTGGCGACCCTCGTCGTCAACGCCTTCTTCGTGGGCGGGGAATTCGCGCTGATCTCGGTGCGCCGCAGCCAGATCGAGCCGTACGCCGACGACGGCGACCGGCGGGCCAAGAGCGTCCTGTGGGGTCTCCAGCACGTCTCCGCGCTGCTGGCCGCCGCGCAGCTCGGCATCACGCTGTGCACCCTGGTCCTCGGCGTGGTCGCGGAACCGGCGATCGCGCACCTGCTGGAGCCGGTGTTCCACGCGGTGGGCGTGCCCACCAGTGCGGGCCACGTGGTGTCGTTCGTGATCGCGCTGTCCCTGGCGACGTATCTGCACATGCTGCTGGGCGAGATGGTGCCCAAGAACATCTCGCTGGCGGAGCCGGTGCGCAGCGCGCTGCTGCTCGGGCCGCCGCTGGTGGCGCTGGCTCGGGCGCTGCGTCCGGTGATCTTCACGATCAACGCCTTCGCGAACGTCCTGCTGAAGCTGTTGCGGGTAGAGGCGAAGGACGAGGTCACCGCCACCTTCTCGGACGCCGAGCTGGCCCGGATCGTGCGGGACTCGGGCGAGGCGGGGCTCATCGACGACCGCGCGCTGGAACGGCTGAACGACGCGCTGGAGCTGGGCCGCCGTCCCGTGCGGGACGTGGTGCTGCCGCTGGAGGGGGTCGTCCACGCGCGCGTGGGCGTCACCCCCGAGCAGCTGGAGCGGCTGGCGGCCGAATCCGGGTTCTCCCGCTTCCCGGTGGTGGACGACGGGCGCCGCATCGTGGGCTACCTGCACGTGAAGGACGCGCTGGACGCGTCGCCGCGTGACCTGCCGTTCCGGGTCCCGGACATGCGGCCGATCGCCCGGGTACGGGAGAACACACCGCTGGACGACGTGCTCACGGCGATGCGCGGCAGCCGCACGCACCTCGCGGCCGTGCTCGGGGACGACGGCCGGCTCGCGGGGCTGGTGACCATGGAGGACGTTCTGCGGGAGCTGTTCGGGCAGCGGGCCTGACCCGCGTCGGGCTCCGCCTCACGGGGCGGCGGCCCGACGGTCACCGCACGGAAAGGGCCGACCGACCGGCGGGTATGGGGGCGGGTTACCATCGTTGGCGCCATGCAGACGAACCCCCCTCCCGCTCCCCCGTACAGCAGCCTGGTCGCGGTCGGCGACTCCTTCACCGAGGGCATGTCGGACCTGTTGCCCGACGGCACCTACCGGGGCTGGGCCGACATCCTCGCCGAGCGGATGGCCGCCCGCACACCCGGCTTCCGGTACGCCAACCTCGCGGTGCGCGGCAAGCTGATCAAGCAGATCGTGGACGAGCAGGTGCCCGTGGCCGCGGCGATGGGCGCCGATGTGATCACCCTGGTCGGCGGGCTCAACGACACGCTGCGCCCCAAGTGCGACATGGGGCGGGTGCGCGGCCTGCTGACGGAGGCCGTGGAGCAGCTCGCCCCCGCGTGCGAGCAGCTCGTGCTGATGCGCAGCCCCGGCCGGCAGGGCCCCGTCCTGGAGCGGTTCCGGCCGCGCATGGAGGAGCTGTTCGCCATGGTCGACAGCCTCGCCGAGCGGCACGGCGCGCTGGTCGTGGACCTGTACGGCGCTCCCTCGCTCGCCGATCCCCGCCTGTGGGACGTGGACCGGCTGCACCTGACGGCCGAGGGGCACCGCAGGGTCGCGGAGGCGGTGTGGCAGACCCTCGGCCACGAGCCCGAGGACCCGGAGTGGCACACGCCCCCGCAGGCCACCCTCCCGCCGGGGTGGGCCGCCCGCCGGGTCGCCGACGCCCGGTTCGCCCGGCAGCACCTGCTGCCCTGGATCGGCCGCCGTCTGACGGGCCGCTCCTCCGGTGACGGCCTGCCGCCGAAGCGGGCCGAACTGCTGCCCTGGGAGAAGCCCGCGGGGTGACCGGCCGATGCGGGGTACGGCCGCAGCGGCCCGCACGGCAGCCCGCGCTCCGGTCTCTCGTAGGTTCCCACAACACACCCGGTGGCGCTGGCCTGCACGAATCGCCAGTAGAATCCGTCCACGTGACTTCTGCGCCCGCCAAGCCCCGCATCCCGAACGTCCTCGCCGGACGCTACGCCTCCGCCGAGCTCGCCACGCTCTGGTCCCCCGAGCAGAAGGTGAAGCTGGAGCGCCAGCTCTGGCTCGCCGTGCTGCGGGCCCAGAAGGACCTCGGGATCGAGGTGCCGGACGCGGCGATCGCCGACTACGAGCGCGTCCTCGACCAGGTCGACCTGGCCTCCGTCGCCGAGCGTGAGAAGGTCACGCGGCACGACGTGAAGGCGCGGATCGAGGAGTTCAACGACCTCGCCGGGCACGAGCACGTGCACAAGGGCATGACCAGCCGCGACCTCACCGAGAACGTCGAGCAGCTGCAGATCCGGCTGTCGCTCGAACTCGTCCGCGACCGTACGGTGGCGGTGCTCGCGCGGCTGGGCAGACTGGCCGCCGAGTACGGCGAGCTGGTCATGGCCGGTCGCTCGCACAACGTGGCCGCGCAGGCCACCACCCTCGGCAAGCGCTTCGCGACCGCCGCCGACGAGCTGCTCGTCGCCCACGCCCGCGTCGAGGAACTGCTCGGCCGCTACCCGCTGCGCGGCATCAAGGGCCCGGTGGGCACGGCGCAGGACATGCTGGACCTGCTCGGCGGGGACGCGGCCAAGCTCGCGGAACTGGAGCAGCGGATCGCCGGTCACCTGGGCTTCTCTCAGGCGTTCACCTCCGTCGGCCAGGTCTACCCGCGCTCGCTGGACTACGAGGTCGTCACCGCGCTGGTGCAGCTGGCGGCCGCGCCGTCGTCGCTGGCGAAGACGATCCGGCTGATGGCCGGACACGAGCTGGTGACCGAGGGCTTCAAGCCGGGCCAGGTCGGCTCCTCCGCGATGCCGCACAAGATGAACACCCGCTCCTGCGAACGTGTCAACGGTCTGATGGTCATCCTGCGCGGCTACGCGTCGATGACCGGCGAGCTGGCCGGCGACCAGTGGAACGAGGGCGACGTGTCCTGCTCGGTGGTGCGCCGGGTGGCCCTGCCCGACGCGTTCTTCGCGCTCGACGGCCTGCTGGAGACCTTCCTGACGGTGCTCGACGAGTTCGGCGCCTTCCCCGCGGTCGTCGCCCGCGAGCTGGACCGCTACCTGCCGTTCCTCGCCACCACGAAGGTGCTGATGGGCGCGGTGCGCGCGGGCGTGGGCCGCGAGGTCGCGCACGAGGCGATCAAGGAGCACGCCGTCGCCTCGGCGCTCGCGATGCGGGAGCGGGGCGCCGAGCGCAACGAACTCCTCGACAAGCTGGCCGCCGACGAACGCATCCCGCTCGACCGGGCGCAGCTGCACGCGCTGATGGCCGACAAGCTGTCCTTCACCGGTGCGGCGGCCGACCAGGTCGCCACGGTCGTCGGCCGCGTCGACGAACTCGTGAAGCAGCGTCCGGAGGCCGCGGGCTACACCCCGGGGGCGATCCTCTGACCCGCTTCACCCCTGCCGAACTGGAGGCCGCCCGCGACCGTCTGGTACCGGACGTGGTCGCGGACGGTCTGCGGGTGCTGTTCTGCGGCATCAACCCCGGTCTGATGACGGCCGCGACGGGACACCACTTCGCCCGCCCCGGCAACCGCTTCTGGCCGGTGCTGCATCTGTCCGGGTTCACGCCGAGGCTCTTGAAGCCGTCGGAGCAGCAGGAGTTGCCGTCGTACGGGCTCGGCATCACGAACGTCGTCGCGCGGGCGACGGCCCGCGCGGACGAGCTGAGCGCCGAGGAGTACCGCGAGGGCGGACGGCTGCTGGCGCTGAAGGTGGCGCGGCTGCGCCCGCGTTGGCTGGCGGTGGTCGGAGTCACCGCCTACCGGGCCGCGTTCGACGACCGCACGGCGCGGGTGGGCCCGCAGGAGCGGACGATCGGGGACACGCGCGTGTGGGTGCTGCCCAATCCGAGCGGGCTGAACGCGCACTGGACGGCGCAGACCATGGCGGAGGAGTTCGCGCTGCTGCGGGTGGCGGCGGAGGACGCCTGAGCGGGGCTCGCTCCCCGCGCACCGGCGATGGGGGACAGACGTCACGGAGGGTCTATGTCCGTGACGACGCCGAGCAGCCTGACCTCGTCGGCCGGCCCGCCGTCGGCGACACCCAGGGCCACCCAGCGGTCCGCCCCGTCCACGCGCCACAGGTCCAGCTCGTCCACCAGGAGACTCACCGTGGCCCATGGCTCGGGTATCTCCTCGCCGCGGTCCAGACGCACTCTGAGCGTCACCATCCCCCAGGACGGCTGCTGTCGGCCCCACCGGTCGCTGAGCCGCTGGGACAGGTGGTCCCTGAGGGCGTGGAAGTCCGCCACGCCCTCGGTCCGCCTCGCGGCGTCACCCGTCGGCAGGCCGTGACTGATTGCCAGCTCCGTCACGCGGTAGCCGGGCCCCGCCAGGGCGAGGCGCGACCCGCCGTGTCCCGCGGCCAGGTCGAGGGCGCACAGCGAGTCGATCTCGGCGAGGAACTCAGCGCTGTCCATGTGATCCAGTAAACCCGCCGCCACTGACAATTGGCGGCGCGTCAGACACCGGCCCGGGTCAGGCGTCCCGCCGGCGCACGCTCCACGCCCCGGCGAGGAGCGCGGCCGCCGCCCACAGCGCGGTCACCGCGAGGCCCGTCCAGGGGCCCAGCACACCGTCCCACGTCTCGTGGAACACCACTTGGCCCGCGCGGTCGGGCAGGAAGTCGGCGACCGAGGACGACATGTCCCCGACCACGAAGGAGACGATGAGCAGGAAGGGAATCAGGATGCTGAGCGTGGCCACGCCGCTGCGCAGCACGGCTGTGAGGCCGGCGGCGAACAGGGCCATCAGCGTGAGGTAGAGACCGCAGCCCACCACGCCCCGCAGCCCTTCGGACCAGCTCAGTGAGCGCGCGTCGGCCCCGAGTGCCGCTCGGCCGACGGCCAGGCTCGCCGCGCCCGCGAGCAGGCCCACGGCCAGCGAGGGGAGGGCGATCGCGACCGCTTTGGCGGCGAACCAGCGGCCGCGCCGGGGCACGGCCGTCAGCGCGGACCGCAGGGCCCCCTGCTGGAGTTCGCAGGAGACGGCCGTCGCGCCGAACGCGATCGCCGCCATCTGGCCGAAGTTGAGGCCGAAGAACGCCGAGAACAGCGGGTCGAATGCCTCGTCGTCGGCGTCGAGCGCTCCGAGCGCGGAGAACGACGCCGTCACGACGAGGACCGCGCAGAGGGATCCGAGGAGGGACCGCAGGGTCCGGATCTTGATCCACTCGGCGTGCAGCACGGGAAGGAACGCCATGGTCAGACCTCCTGGTGGGGTGCGGTGAACTCGGTCTCCGCCGCGGTCAGGTCGAGGTAGGCCTGTTCCAGCGTGGCCTCCTCCGCGGTGAGTTCGAGGAGCGGGACGCCGGCCGACGAGGCGAGGCGTCCGATGTCGTCCACGCGCGCGTCCGGCACCGTCCAGTGCCCCTCCGCGTGCTGGACGGCGTGGTGGCCGTGGGCGGCGAGGACTCCCGTGAGCCGGGCGGCGTCGGTCGTACGGACGCGAACGCCGGGCCGCACGCGCGCGTGGACGAACTCCCGCATCGGGGTGTCGGCCAGCAGACGGCCCCGTCCGAGGACCACGAGGTGGTCGGCGAAGGACGCGGTCTCGTTCATGAGATGGCTGGAGACCAGGACCGTGCGCCCCTCCTCCGCGAGCCGGCGCAGCAGGCCGCGGATCCACACGATGCCTTCGGGATCGAGGCCGTTGGAGGGCTCGTCGAGCATGACCACCCCCGGATCTCCGAGGAGGGCGGCCGCGATGCCGAGCCGCTGCCGCATGCCCAGGGAGTACGTCCGCACCCGGCGGCGCGCGACCGGCGTGAGCCCGGTCTCCTCCAGCACCTCCTCGACCCGGGTCTCCGGGATCCGGTTGCTCGCCGCCTGCGCACGCAGGTGGTCGCGTCCGGTGCGCGAGCCGTGGGCGGCCTGCGCGTCGAGCAACGCGCCGACGTGGCGCAGGGGTTCACGGAGGGTCGGGTAGGCGCGGCCGCCGATCGTGGCGGTGCCCGAGGTGGGGCGGTCGAGGCCGAGGACGAGCCGCATGGTGGTCGACTTTCCGGCACCGTTGGGGCCGAGGAAGCCGGTGACGCGGCCGGGCAGGACACGGAAGGTGAGGGCGTCCACGGCGCGGCGGGTGCCGTACTCCTTGGTGAGGTCTTGGACGTCGATGCTGGTCATGGCAGCAGCCTGGCCGCCGGTGCGGGCCGCCGTCCTCCCCCGCCGGCGGGTACCCGCTCCCCCGGGCGGGGGAGGACCGGTGTCGGTGGCAGGTGGCACGATGACGAAATGCCCGGCATTCTGCGCCCGTTGTTCCACGGGACCACCTACACGCGGTTGCTGCACCTGTGGGTGCCGATGCTCGTCATCAGCGTGTGGCTGTTCGTCGACATGAGCAGGCCGTGGGTGCCCGCGCTCGCCCTGGTCCCGCTCGGGCTGCTGGTCCCCGGAGTGCGCCGGGGCGAGGGTGTCCAGGCGCGGCTGCTGCTGACACCGGGCGAGCCGGACACGGCGATCTCCGTGGAGCCCTCGGCCGGCTGGCGGGACCGGCTGCGGACCACGCTGTGGCTGGAGGCCCGCACGGCGCTGGGGGTGGTGGCCTCGTGCCTGACGGTCTGGCTGCCGGCCACGACCTATGAGTGTGTGCGGCTCGCCGCCGGCCGGGCCTCCGACGACGTCCCGGTGGTGGGTGTGCTCCGGCCGCACTGGGCGTACGCCTTCCTGGCACCGCTCCCGCTCGTCGCGCTGTACGGCGTGGTGGTCGGGCTCGGCCTGCTGGTCACCGCGCTGGCGCGCCGGCTGCTCGGCCCCTCCCCCGCAGAACGTCTCGCCGCCCTGGAGGAGCGCACGGAACAACTCCTGGAACGCACGCGGATCGCCCGTGAACTGCACGACTCCATCGGCCATGCCCTGACGGTGGCGGTGGTGCAGGCCGGGGCGGCGCGGGCGGCCGGCGACGCGGTGTTCACCGACCGGGCTCTGCTCGCCATCGAGGAGACCGGCCGCGCCGCCCTGGAGGACCTGGACCGGGTGCTCGGCGTGCTCCGGGAGTCGGAGCGGCCCGCCGCCGGCCGGCCGACACTGGTCGACGCCGACCGGCTGCTGGAGTCGGCCCGCACCTCGGGGGCGAAGGTCGACGCGGACTTCTCCGGCCCCCTGGAGGCGGTCCCGGGCCCCGTCTCCCGCGAGGGCTACCGCATCCTCCAGGAGTCGCTGACGAACGTGCTGCGGCACGCCGGGGCCGTGCCCGTGCTGGTCCGCATCGAGGTCGCCGGCAACACCCTGGGTCTCGAGGTCCGCAGTCCGCTCACGGCAGAGGTGCCCGGCACGGGCCGCGGCAGCGGGCTGCGCGGCATACACGAGCGCGCGGCCCTGCTCGGCGGCCGCGCGCGAACGGGCCCGGACGCCGGCGACTGGCAGGTGCACGTCGAACTGCCGTTGAGCTGATCTACGCTGGCCGGATGCCGATCACCGTTCTCCTCGTCGACGACGAACCCCTCGTCCGCGCGGGGCTCCGGGCCGTGCTGGAGTCGCAGCCCGGCATCGAGGTCGTCGGCGAGGCGGCCGACGGCGCGGCGGTGATCCCGCTGGTGCGGCGGCTGCGGCCGGACGTGGTCGCCATGGACGTCCGGATGCCGCTCATGGACGGCATCGAGGCCACGCGCGCGCTGGTGCGCACGGTCGAGGCGCCCCCGAAGATCGTCGTCGTGACGACCTTCGAGAACGACGAGTACGTGTACGACGCGCTGCGCGCCGGAGCCGACGGGTTCCTGCTGAAGCGGGCCCGGCCCGCCGAGATCGTGCACGCCGTGCGGCTGGTCGCCGAGGGCGACTCCCTGCTGTTCCCGGCCTCGGTGCGGCGGCTGGCCGCCGAGTACGGCGAGCACGGGGGCAACAGCGCGGCCCGGACCGCGATGGAGCGGGCCCGGCTCACCGAGCGTGAGAACGAAGTGCTGCGGCTGATGGCGGGCGGACTGTCGAACGCCGAGATCGCCGCGCGGCTGGTCGTCGGGACGGAGACGGTGAAGTCGCATGTCAGCGCCGTACTCACGAAGCTGGGGGCGCGGGACCGCACGCAGGCGGTGATCGCGGCGTACGAGTCGGGGTTCGTCGCACCGGGCTGAGCACGCGGGCGGGAACACCCCGGACGGTTCCGGCCGCGCCCGGCACTCGCCGGGGTCCGCCGCGCCTTGTACGATCCGGCCAACACGCGCACGAGCTGGGAGGAAGGACGTTGGGGCGGCTGACCGGCGGGGACCCCTCGCTGCTGCGGAGGATCAACTCCGCGGTGGTGCTGCACGCGCTGCGCGCCACGGACTGCGCGACGCTCACCGAGATCACCCGGGTGACCGGACTGTCCCGGCCCACCGTGGAAGGTGTCGTCGAGGGCCTCATCGAGGCCGGGCTCGTCGTGGAGAAGGCGGCCGACGAGAGTGCCGCACGGCGTCAGGGGCGTCCGGCGCGGCGCTTCCGGTTCAGGGCGGAGGCCGGACACCTGCTGGGCCTGGAGATCGGACCGCACCGCGTCGCCGCCCTCCTGTCCGACCTCGACGGCCGGGTGACCGGCGCGCAGGCCAAGGACATCGACGAGACGGCGTCCGCGGACGAGCGTCTGGAGCGGCTGCGCACCGCCGTGGCCGAGCTGCTGCGCAGGGCCGGTGTCGCACGCGGTTCACTGCGGGCGGTGGGGGTCGCCACGCCCGGGATCGTGGAGGCGGACGGCACCGTACGGCTGAGCACCGCGCTGCCCGAGTGGACCGGGCTGCGGCTGGGCGAGCGGCTGAGCCGGTCCTTCAAGTGCCCTGTCCTGGTGGAGAACGACGCCAACGCGGCGGCTGTCGCCGAGCACTGGAAGGGCGCCGCCACCGAGTCCGACGACGTGGTGTTCGTGCTGGCCGGGCTCAGTCCGGGCGCCGGCGCGCTGATCGGCGGGCGGCTGCACCGGGGGTACGGCGGGGCGGCCGGTGAGATCGGCGCCCTGCACCTGCTGGGCCGCGGGGCGACGCCCGAGACGCTGCTGTCCACGACGGACGAGCCGCTGCACCCGTTGGACGAACTGGCCGTCGCCGGGGTCTTCGCGCAGGCGCGCGAGGGCGACCGGCGGGCCCGGGAGGCTGTGGAGCGCTTCATCCAGCGGCTCGTCCACGACGTGGCGGCGCTCGTCCTGGCGCTCGACCCCGAACTCGTGGTCATCGGGGGCTGGGCGGCCGGACTGGACGGCGTACTGGAGCCGCTGCGCCGGGAGTTGGCGCGCTACTGCCTCAGGCCGCCGAAGGTGACGCTGTCGCTGCTCGGCGAGGCGGCGGTGGCGACGGGGGCGCTGCGGCTCGCGCTCGACCACGTGGAGGAACAACTCTTCGCGGTGGAGGGCACGGTGACCGCGCGCCGCTGACGCGCGGGCCCGCACCACGCGCCCCGGTTGGGCGCGTGGTGCGACCGTGGTCAGGAGGCCCGGCGTTCCGGGCCCTGGTGGATCTCCACGCCGCCGGAGTCCCCGAAGGTCAGCCGGCAGGTGTCCGCGCGGTAGGTCGCGACGGACAGGGCGACGGTGCGGCCGTCGGCGACGAAGCGCGTGGTGACGACGAGGACGGGCGCCCCGGGGAGCCGGTCCAGTTCCTTGGCGTCGTCCGCGCGGGCCGAGCCGAGTTCGACGGCGCTGTCCTGGCCCTCCAGCTCGTGGCGCTGCAGCTCGCGCAGGACGGCACGCGCGCGCGGCGCTCCGGACGGGGCGTCGATGGCGGAGAGATCGGGCACCGACGACTCGGGGATGTACAGGAGTTCGGCGGCGACCGGCTGGCCGTGGGTCGTACGCGAGCGGCGCACGATGTGCACCGGCTGGTCCTTCCCCGTTTCCAAAGCCTCGGCGACGGCCGCGGGCGGCACCTCGCGGGAGCTGTCGACGGGCTGCCAGCCGTCGTCGGACGCTCCCGGCCAGGCGTGCCGCTCCGATCCGACGGCCACGCCCACGCGCGGCGGGGCGACGGTCGTACCGACACCGCGGCGACGCTGCAGCCGGCCCTCCAGTTCGAGCTGCTCCAGTGCCTGACGGAGCGTCGCGCGGGCGACGCCGAAGCGGGCGGCCAGCTCGCGTTCGTTGGGCAGGATCTCGCCCACCGTGAACTCGGAGTCCAGCGCCTCACTCAGCACGGTTCTCAGGTGCCAGTACTTCGGTTCCTGCACCGATTCCAGCTGCGTGGTCCCCACCCTTGTCCTCCGCGGTCGCCGTGGTCGGCGGCGTTTTAGCGCCCTTGTTTATTAAAGGTTGTTGCACTTCTCTGCGACCATAGGACGGCCCTCACCCTTGGTCAAGACCAATCCTCGATCCCCTGGGCAACGCACAGGCCCGCCGCAGCACAGCGTTCACGGGGCGTTCGTACGACGCCGAGTTCGTGACGCCACGGCAAAGTCGCCGTCGCGAAACGACCGCTTCGGCCGCTTCGGCTGCTTCGGCGACTTCGGCGACTTCGGTGTATCCGGTGGCGGTCGCGGCTTCGGCCGACTTCGCGGGCATGTCCGGTGCGGTCTCGCTCTCCACCGCCGTACGGGCACCAGAAGATCAACACCCTGCTGCCCGGAGCGCGTTGCGCGGGGTGCGGCGACGCGACACGCCACCCGGGGGGCTACCCACCGGTAGTAATTGCTGACAAGCTGTCTACCCGGTCCGTCAGAGAGCCCAGCCGAGGAGCGCCTCCATGTCCGCCACCGTCTCCTTCGAGGTCCCCACCCCGGGGGGCCCAGAGCCCGTGACCGTCTCCTACGCGCGCGTGGGCAAGGGCGAACCGCTGCTCCTGCTGCACGGGATCGGTCACCACCGGCAGGCCTGGGACCCGGTGGTGGACATCCTCGCGACCGAACGCGACGTGATCGCCGTGGACCTCCCGGGCTTCGGCGCGTCCCCGGCCCTGCCCGCCGGTCTCGCCTACGACCTGCCCAGTACGACGGCCGTGTTCAGCGCCCTGTGCGAGGCACTGGAGCTCGAACGGCCGCATGTGGCGGGCAACTCGCTGGGCGGCCTGCTGGCCCTCGAACTGGCCCGTGAGAAGCGCGTACGGTCCGTCACCGCCCTGTCCCCGGCCGGGTTCTGGTCGCCGGCCGAACGGCGCTACGCCTTCAGCGTGCTGCTCACCATGCGGCACATCGCCCGTCGGCTGCCGCTGCCGCTCGTCGAGCGGCTGTCCCGCTCCGCGGCCGGTCGCACGGCCCTGACGAGCACGATCTACGCCCGTCCGGCCCGCCGTTCACCCGAGGCTGTGGTCGCCGAGACGCTCGCGCTCGCACGGGCCACCGGGTTCGACGACACGCTCCGGGCGGGTGCGAACGTCCAGTTCACCGACGACATCCCCCAGATCCCCGTCACCGTCGCCTGGGGCACCAAGGACCTGCTGCTGGTGCGTCGCCAGGGGGTGCGGGCCAAGCAGATCATCCCCCGCGCCCGGCTGGTGCGGCTGCCCGGCTGCGGACACTGCCCGATGAGCGACGACCCCGCGCTCGTCGCGCGCGTGATCCTCGACGGCAGCCGCCAGGCCGAGTCCGCCCCCAGGGACCTCTGAGGGGTCCCCGCCGCGCCCGATCAGCGGTCGGCGTCCGGTGCGACGCGTGGCCGGGCGCGGGACGACCCGCGTAGCGGGTGCGTACGGGTCGTCCGGCAGTACGGCGACTCGCCGGGCCGACCGTCGTCCGGCCGACGGCGAAGGGTCAGGGCGGCCGCCGGACGTGCGGCGGGACAACGCGCCCGATCCGAGGGCCACTCCGGCTCCCACCAGGGCGCTGCCGACGGCCTGGACGGCTCCGTAGGAGCCCGTCGCGACCAGCGGGGCGGTGCAGGCGGCCGAGACCGGGACCAGGCCGGAGAAGAGCGTGGCACGCTCCGCGTCGAGCCGCTGCATGCCCATGTACCAGCACACGAAGCCCACCGCGGTGACGACCGCCCCCTGCCACAGCAACGCGCCCGCCTCGGTCGCGTCGGGCCGGCGCAGCCACGCCGACCCGTCCAGGAGCGGTCCGGCCACCGCAGCCTCGGCGGCGGCGACCGCGCAGACCACGGCGGCCAGCAGCCGCGGGCCCAGAATCCGCAGTACGGGCACGGCGAGGACGGCGAACCCGACCTCACCGGCCAGCGCGCACAGGGAGAAGGCGATACCCGCGCCGTCCGCGCGCCCCCAGCCCTGCACGGTGCACGCCCCCGCCGCGACCAGCAACGCCCCGCACAGCACCGCGCGTCGCGGGCGGCGCCCGGACAGGAGCGGGACGACGACGGCCACGATCACCGGCGCGCATCCGACGAAGACACCGGGGACCGCTGGCTCGGCGGTGCGTTCCGCGGCGAGGACGGCCAGGTTGAAGCCCACCATGCCGATGGCCGCGACGAGCGCGAGACGGACCCACCGGCGCGGGGACAGCGCCCCCAGCCGGACCGCGGCGCCCTTCCCCACGGTCGGCAGAAGCAGCAGACAGGCCAGGGCGTAGCGGAGGAACTGGCCGCCCGCGTACGGGTAGTGGCCGAGCACACTGTTGGCGGTGAAGGACCCTCCCACGAGGACACAGGCGAGCGCGGCGAAAAGGGCCCCGCGCGTGGTGGTGGCGTTCATGGCGACGACGCTAGGCAGCGCGGCGGCCCGGTTTAAGGTCCACTTCCATGACGTCATCGGAGACCAATCGCGACCGACCGGCCCACCGGGCGACGGGCTCCGCCGCCTGGGAGGTGCTGTTGCCCGCCGTCTCGGCACCGCCCCGCGCGCGCGGCCGGGCGCTCCGGGCCGCGCTGCGGGACGCGGTCCGCTCCGGCCGGCTGGCGCCCGGCACCCGCCTGCCGTCGAGCCGGGACCTCGCGGCCGACCTGAGGGTGTCCCGCGGTCTGGTCACCGAGGCGTACGAGCAGTTGACCGCCGAGGGCTACCTGCGCAGCGGCCGGGGCGCGGGTACCTGGGTGGGCGGCGCCGTAAGGGCGGCCCCACCGCGCGCGCATGACCTCGCCCCGCGCTCCCCCGGCGTCCGGGCCTCCTTCGTGCCCGGGACGCCGGACCTGTCGATGTTCCCCCGGGCGGCCTGGGCCGCCGCGCAGCGCGGGGTGCTGGCGCGCCTCCCGCACGAGGACCTCGGCTACCCGGACCCGCGGGGCCTGCCCCGGCTGCGCACCGCCCTGGCCGAACTGCTCGCCCGCCGCCGGGGCGTGGTCGCGGACCCGGAGCGGCTGGTGGTCGTCTCCGGAGTGGCCCAGGCCACCGCGCTGCTCGCCCTCGTGCTCGGCGCGCGCGGGCTGCGCAGGGTCGGCGTGGAGGACCCGGGAAGCCCCCAGCACGCCGCGCTGCACGCCTCGGCAGGCGTCACCACCGTGCCGCTGCCGCTGGACGCCGAGGGGCTCGCTCCCGGCCCCCTGCGGGCCTCCGGGGTCCGGGCCGTCGTGACGACGCCGGCCCACCAGTTCCCCACCGGCATCGCCTACTCCGCCCGCCGCCGCGCCGAACTCCTCGACTGGGCCCGGGAGGTGGACGGTCTCGTTGTGGAGGACGACTACGACGGTGACTTCCGCTACGACCGCGCGCCGGTGGGCGCGCTCCAGGGGCTCGACCCGGAACACGTGGCCTACGCGGGCTCGGTCAGCAAGTCCCTGGCACCGGGTCTCCGGCTCGGCTGGCTCCTGGTGCCGCAGTCGTGGGCCGAGGAGGTGGTGGAACGCAAACGCACCCTGGACCTGGGCCACCCGGCCCTCGACCAGGCGCTGTTCGCCCGGTTCCTGGAACGCGGGGACTACGACCGGCAGCTGCGCCGCTGCCAGCGCGCCTACCGCGAACGCCGCGACGCCCTCGTCGCGGCCCTGGAGGAGTGCTTCCCCGGCTCCGAGGTGTCGGGGATCGCGGCGGGCCTGCACGTCATCGCCGTACTGCCGCCGCGGTACGGACCCGAACCGCGGTTCCTCGCGAGCGTGACGGCGGCCGGTGTGGCGGTGCGCGCCCTGTCCGACCACGCGCACGCGCGCGTCGACGGCGAGGCGGCGGACGGAGACGGGGACGGGGACGCGAGGGTACGGCTGGTCCTCGGGTACGCGCACCTGTCGCCCGCGCGGATCAGGGCGGGCGTACGGCTGATGGCCGGGGCCCTCGCCGGGTGAACGGCCCCCGGATCACCCGGGCCACTCCGGTCCCGCGCCCTCGCGGCCGGTTGTTCACCCGCGGTTTCCGTGTGCGCCGCGGCGCACCAGTAGGTGTGGCACTGCACACCGGCCGGATCCCGTCCCTGGAGGCACCCTCATGACCCACCGTCCGTTCCCCGGCCGCCGCAGCGTCCTGCGCGGCTCCCTCGCCGCGTCGGCGGCCCTGACCCTGCCCGCCGCGGCCGGCGCGGCGCCCGCCTTCGCCCTGTCCGGGCGTCCCGGAGCGGGCTGGGGCGTGCAGACCGGTGACGTGACCTCCGACTCCGGTCTGGTGTGGGTGCGTTCCGACCGGCCGGCCCGCATGGTCGTGGAGACCGCGGCGACCGAGTCGTTCCGCGACGCGCGCAGGTGGCACGGTCCGCTCCTCGGGACGGGCACCGACTTCACCGGGACCACCCGGCTGCACGGCCTGCCGTCGGGCGAACAGATCCACTACCGCGTCCTGCTGGCCGACCCCGACGACCCGCGCCGCACCGGCGAGCCCGTCACCGGCACCTTCCGCACGGTGTCCGCGCGCAGGCGCGACGGGGTGCGCTTCCTGTGGTCCGGTGACCTGGCCGGCCAGGGCTGGGGCATCAACCCCGACCTCGGCGGCTACCGGATCTACGACGCCATGGGCCGCCTCGACCCCGACTTCTTCCTGTGCAGCGGCGACAACATCTACGCCGACGGCCCCATCGCCGCCGCCCAGGCCCTGCCGGACGGCGGCACCTGGCGCAACATCACCACGCCGGAGAAGGCCAAGGTCGCCGAGACCCTGGCGGAGTTCCGCGGCAACTTCCGCTACAACCTGCTCGACGACAACCTGCGCCGCTTCAACGCCCAGGTACCGTCCGTCATCCAGTGGGACGACCACGAGGTGCGCAACAACTGGTACCCGGGCGAGGTGGTCGCGGACACCGACGCCCGGTACACGGAGAAGAGCGTGGACGTGCTCGCGGGGCGGGCCCGGCGCGCGTTCGGCGAGTACTTCCCCGTCTCCACGCTGCGGCCGGGTGCGCGGGAGGGCCGGGTCAACCGGGTGCTGCGGCATGGGCCGCTGCTCGACGTGTTCGTGCTGGACATGAGGACCTACCGCAACGCCAACTCGCCCGACGACCAGACCGTCGACCCGCAGGGCATCCTCGGCCGTGAGCAGCTCGAATGGCTCAAGCGGGAACTGTCACGCTCGCGCGCGGTGTGGAAGGTGATCGCCGCCGACATGCCGATCGGGCTGGTCGTGCCCGACACCACCGAGGGCCGGCCGAACATCGAGGCGGTGGCGCAGGGTGACCCGGGAGCGCCGCTGGGACGTGAGCTGCAGATCGCCGAACTGCTGCGGTTCGTCAAGCACCGGCGGATCACCGGGACGGTCTGGCTGACGGCCGACGTGCACCACACGTCGGCGCAGCACTACCAGCCGTCGCGGGCCGCGTTCACGGACTTCGAGCCGTTCTGGGAGTTCGTCTCGGGTCCGCTCAACGCGGGCGCCTTCCCGGCCAGCGCCCTCGACGGGACCTTCGGCCCGGAGCGGGTGTTCGTGAAGGCGCCGACCGCGTCGAACGTCTCGCCCGCCGGCGGCTACCAGTTCTTCGGCGAGGTCGACATCGACGGCGACAGCGGAGAGCTGACGGTACGGCTGCGCGAGCAGGACGGGAGCGTGCTGTTCACGCAGGTGCTCCAGCCGGGCAGGGTCGGCCAGTAGCAGCCGGGACTCCCGTACCCTCGACGGTGTGCCGCGCACCGGCGTCATCTCCCGGTGCGCGGTGACACCCTGGGCCGTCCACGGCCGCCGGACGGCCCCGGTCCGGGCGGGCCCGGCCGGCACCCTCAACTTGCCGTCGAGCGAGGGCTTTCCGCAGGTCAGAGCCAATTGTCAGTGGTCGCCTCTACGGTTTTTCCATGACGCGATCCGTGCAGGCCGTGGCCTATCGACAACCCTCCGTGCTGGAGTCCGCCGCAGGCGGCCGACGCCTGGGACTGGAGACCTCCCGGGGTGTGACGCCCGCGGGTGTCGAGGACCATCCGCGCTTCTTCACCGGCTTCCTGACGTCTCCTCAGGTGGCCGCGGCCGGCCTGCTTGCGGTGGCCGACGTCGCCGCGGCGCGGTACCACCAGCCGCAGCTGCGCGCCTCCCTCGACCCGGTCGTCACCGGCAACGGCGACCGGCTGCGCTTCGAGTCGTTCTCCGGCTGCGGCGGCGTGTACGCACGCCTGGACGTGCTGGGGACCGGTCTCGACGGCGGCGAGGTGGGCCACGGCACGACGAACGTCGACGTCAACAACCCGCTGCGTGACGCCCTGTCCCGGATCGGCACGGACGACCCGCTCCATCTGCGGGTGGGGCCGGAGGAGTTGACGCTCACCACGACGGACGGCCCGGTCGTGGAGAAGAAGGTGCCCCTCCCGGACCGGTGGCTGCGGGGCTTCGCCGAGGCCCAGGTGATCGCGGCCGGCTTCGACCTGCGGGCCGAGCTGCCCGCCGCCGAGGCTGTACGGTTCCTGCGCACGCTCCCGCGCGGCGGGGCACGCGGCGCCTCGGCGGCCCCACGCTGGGTGGTGCCGGCGGGCCGTTCACTGCGACCGACCACCCGGCCGGTGCCCGGCGCGGTCTGCCTGCCGGGGCCGGACCGGCTGATCGCCCTGCAGCGGGTGCTGCGTCACGCGACGGCACTGCGGGTCCACGGTCCCGCGATCGGCTCGCAGAGCGCCGCGGCCGGCGCCTGGGAGGTGGTCCTGCCGGGGATGCGGCTCACTCTGACGCTGTCTCCCGACGCCTCTCGCGGGTTCTCCGGCGAAGGCGGTGTCCTCGACGCCCTCGCCACCGACGAGGCAGCCGCCGACGCGGAGCTGATCTCGGTGCTCCTCTCCTGGGAGCCCCGCATCGACACGGCTGACCTCGCCGCCGCCTCCGGTCTCACGCCCGAGCGGGTCAGGGCGGGACTGATCCGCCTCGGCACCTCGGGCCGCGTCGGCTACGACACGGCGGAGGCGGCCTACTTCCACCGTGAACTCCCCTACGACGCGGACCGGGTGGAGCGTCACAACCCCCGGCTGCGCTCCGCCCGGGCACTGGTGGCCGCCGGCGCGGTCGCCCTGGAGGGCACGCTCGCGACGGTGACGGCCGAGGACGGCCACGCGCACCGCGTCCGGGACGAGGCGGGAGTGCTCAGTTGCAGCTGTCTGTGGTGGGCGAAGTACCGGGGCGGGCGCGGACCGTGCAAGCACGCCCTGGCGGTACGCATGGTGCGGCGGGGCGCCGTACCGGAACAGGAACCGGCACGAGTCGGCGGGGGTGCGCGATGAGTTCACTGATGGCAGCGGTCCGGGCCGGGCGGACGGCCGAGGTGGTGAGCCTGCTCGACGGCATGACGGACGACGAGCGGCGCTCGTACCTGCCCGAACTGCGGGCACTGCGCAAGGAACTGCGGGCCGATCAGTGGAACGCGGCCTCCCGACGCGCCTACCCCGCCCTGCACGCGGCCGGCGCGGCCTGCCAGACCGGCGCGGCGGGCGTGGCGAGCTGGCTCGCGGCATCCGACATGCGCTGGTCGCAGGCGTCACCGGGACTTCTGATCCACCTCCTGGGCGACCGGCGTGCCGACTGGCTCATCGACGTGACGCACCGGCTCGCGCAGCGCCCGGCCGGCGCCGGCGTGCGGTACGAACTGCTGGCCGGTCTGGTCCGGCTCTCCGGTGGACCGGTGCCGACCACGCAGACGTACGTCCACGGCTGGGTGGACCACATCGGCCACGCGCGGGAACTCGGCAACAGCCTGCTCGACCGGCTGCGCAGGGATCCCCACCTGACGACCCTCGTGGCCGCCGCCTTCGAGACGCAGGACATCGGCAACCGCTGGTCGTGGACGTACGGCGAGGGACCGGACAGCTGGGCCGAGGCACTCGCGCGGCTCACGGCCGAAGGCGCGCTGGACCGCGGGGCGACGGTCGACGCGTGCGTGGCCCGGCTGGTGCGAGGCGGGGCGGCCGCCGACCAGCGGTCGTTCCTGCGCCTGCTGCGGTCGCTGGCGCTCACCCGCGACGAGGAGCGGGAGCGGATCACCGACTGGCTGGCGCTGGCCGCGGACGCCATGCCGGTGGTGGCCTCGCACGCCCAGTCGGTGCTGGGGGCCCTTGCCCTGAGCGGGGACCTGACCCCGCGCCGGCTGGCCGAGATGTCGGCCGCGGCGTTGTTCCGCACCGAGAAGAAACTGGTGCGGGCCCAGCTCGTGCTGCTGGGCAAGGTGTTGGTCGCCGACCCGTCCGCGGCCGCGGAGTTGCTGCCCGCCGTCGCGCACGCCTTCGGTCACGAGGACTCGGACGTGCAGGAGCGGGCGCTCAAACTGGTGGAACGCCACGCGAAGAAGGTGACCGGCACGGCGGGCTCCACCCGGGTCTGTGAGGAACTCGCCGGCTCCGCCGCGCAGTTGATCCCGGCACTGCACGCCCGGGCGTCCAGTGCGCTCGGCGCCCCGGTGGCGTCGTGGACGCCGGAGTACGAGGAGATGCTGCCGCCGGTGCCGCAGCCGGTGCGGCTGGCTCCCGCTCCCGGCACGGCCGTCGAAGTCGCCGAGGAGGTCGGCGCGTTGCTGGCGTCGGGGGGTGGCGTCACGGAGTTCGAGCGGACCCTGGACGGACTCGTCCGCCACGCCTACCAGGACCGGGGCACCCTGCTGGAGGCGCTGGAACCCGTCGTCTCGCGACGCTGGTGGAACCCGTCGGGGCAGGAGCGGGTCCTGCCCTCGCAGCACTATTTCGGCAACCACCGGCACGGCATCACCGGAGCCGAGGACGGCATCGACCTGCTCCTCGCGACGCTGCGCGGCGCGGTGCTCACCGCCACGCTGGAGTCCTCGGGCCGGCAGGGGGCGGGGACGCATGAATGCGTGCACAGCGGCCTGTCCCGGGCCTTCGACGCCCGCCTCTGGGAGGTGGCGTACCGCATCCGGACCGACCCTCTGCCGTTCCTGCTGTCCACTCCCACCTGGAGCACCGGCCTGCTGGAAGCGGACGAACTGGTGGCGCGCCTGGACACCTACCGGCGGTTGGGGGCCCGCGTCTCGGCGGCCGACTTCGCGCAGGCGCTGCTGCGGGTGCGGCGCGGGAACCGCCCGGCGGCCGAGGCAGCCGCCGAGCGCGCCGCGGCGCTCGGCACCGAGGAGGGGATCCGGCTCGCGGCCTGGCTCTCCCGGGCCCCGGCCCCGCCGACCGACCGGCGGCGCACCTCGGGCGTCCGCATCTTGCTGGAGTTCGGTGAACTGCCGGAGCTCCAGAGGGACTTCCCCGCGGAGTTCCAGGGGCTCGGCCGTCCGGTGAGCGTCTTCCGGGAGCGCTGGTACTGCCATCACTGGAACCAGGACATGCAGCAGCACTGGCTGGCGCTGCTTCCCGAGCGGCGCGAGCTGGTCGCCGTGCGGCTGCTGCGGGATCTCTCCGCCCTGGCCGTGGACGACAGTCGCGGCGCGGCCGCCGTCCTGCCGCAGCTCGCCGAGGCCGGCGGTGAGGCGGGCGAGGCCGTGCACCTGGGCCTGGCGTACGGACTCTGCGCACGGCATCCCGAGGACCGGCTCGCCGCCGTCGACGCCCTGCTGGTCCTGGCCGCCCGGGGGCAGCTGGACGCGGCCAGGCTCGGTGCGGACCTCGGACAGCTGGTACGGCGCGGTGCCGTCAAGCCGCTGCGGCTCGCCGAGTCGGCGCGGACCGCCGCGGCCACGGGGGCGAACGCCACCATATGGGGGGTGCTCCGCCAGACGCTGCCCGTGCTGCTCGCGGACCTCGCGACCGAGGGCGCCGCCGCGTCGACGCGTGGGGCCGGGGAGCTGGTGGCTGTGGCCGCGGAGTGCGCCGAACGTTCCGGAGCACGCGGGGACATACCGCATCTGGCGGGGGCGGCGGCCCGGCGCGGATCGTCCCGGCTGGTGGCGCAGGCCCGCCGGCTGCGCGCCACGCTGGCCGAGGAGCAGGCCGCGTGAGCGGCGTGTTCACGACCGGTCGGAGCCCGGTCGATCGACGTCCATCAACTATCAAAAGATAAACAAAAGGCGCATAAGCACTCTTTACCGGTAGGTCACAGAGCGTTCGTGATCACGCAACACCGTTCCTTCACAGTGGCTGCATGACTCGAGACATGTCTGATGTGACCCGTGCCAGGCACGGGCGTCCCGTGCACCACTGGCGGCGGGACGTGATCGAACTCGCCGCGCTGTTCACGGCGGTGGCGGTGGCGGACGCCGTCGCGAACCTGGTCGGACACGGCCCCGACGGACCGGAATTGCTGCTGATCTCGGCGGTGGTCCTGGTCGCCACGGCGGGGTTCCACACCTGGTGGGCACGGCACCACGGCCACGCGCCGCCGACGAGTGATACGGAGGCCCGGCCGCTGTCCGCGGGACGGCAGGCCGGGCAGTCCTCCCCGGAGGAGACCGCGCGGGAGGCCGTGCCCGGCGAGAGCGTGCTGTGGCGGATGCGGACGACCGTGAAGGACGAACCGGGCTCGCTGGCCACGCTGTGCACGGCGCTCGCCGGTCTGCGGGTCGACATCCTCAGCCTGCAGACGCATCCGCTGGCCGAGGGCACCGTGGACGAGTTCCTGCTGCGGGCCCCCGCCGAACTCGGCGGGACCGAGCTCAGCCGCGCCGTGTCGCTGGCCGGCGGCGCCGACACCTGGATCGAGCGGGCCGACGCGCACGACCTGGTGGACGCGCCGACCCGGGTGCTGGGCCTCGCGACCCGCACCGCCCTGGACACGGCCGAACTCCCTCTCACCCTGAGGCAGTTGCTGGGCCGGTGCACCATCCGTTCGCTGCCCGCCGCCCCGGTGGGCGGCGGCCGGCGACCCGCGGCCGTGCCGGTGGAGGGAGTCCTGGAGGGCACCGTGATGCGTCTGCGGGCGCCGGAGGGCGGAGTGATCACCGTGGAGCGGCCGTACCTGCCCTTCACACCCACCGAGTTCGCCCGGGCGCGGGCGCTGGTCGAACTGGACGCCCGGCTGGGCCCCCGTGTGCCGGTCGGCCAGCACGTGCTGACCCTGCCCGAGGGCAGCGACATCACCGTGCGCCGGGCGGACCCGAGCGACCGCGAGGCCGCGAAGGCGATGCACGAGCGGTGCTCGGCGCGCACGCTGGGTATGCGCTACCACGGTCCGGTCGGTGACGCCGACCGCTATCTGAAGCACCTGCTCAGTCCCCGCTTCGGCCGGACACTCGCCGTGCAGACGGCCTCCGGACGCATCGTCGGCCTCGGCCACCTGCTGTGGGACGGGGACGAGACGGAGGTGGCGCTGCTCGTCGAGGACGACTGGCAGCGGCGAGGCATCGGCGGCGAACTCCTGGGCCGGCTGGTGACGATGGCTCAGGAGGCCGACTGCGAGAGCGTGTACGCCGTGACGCAGGCTTCCAACACCGGCATGGTCGCCGCCATGCGCGGCCTCGGCCTCCCCCTCGACTACCAGATCGAAGAGGGCACCCTGGTCATCACGGCCCGCCTCCGCACGGCGGCGACCACCTCACGGCCGTCGTACGACCAGTCGCCGGGGCAGTACGGCGAGCGGAGCGCGCGGGACTGAGCGGGCGGGCAGACACGCGTCCGGGCGGGGGCGCTCCGGCCGGGCCGGCGAAGGAGCGGTCGCTCCGGCCACCCGCCGAAGGAGCGGTCGCTCCGTCCCGGCCGCCGAAGGAGCGGTCGCTCCGGCCCACCCGCCGAAGGAGCCGCTCCGGCCGGCCGCCGCGTGAGGGTTCGCTCCGGCCGGGCGCGTGTCTGCGGAAGACCGTGTCCCGGCCGGTTCGTCCACGCCTCGCGCCCGCCGCGCGACGCAGCCGGCCCTTGGCCGACGGGCGCTTCACCCGGACCCCGCACCCCGGACGATCCCCGACGCCTCACGCTCGGGGCGATGTGGCCGCCCCTGCCCGACGGGCGCACCGTGCACGTCTCGCGTCCCGGCCCCGTTCGGCCCCCCACCCGACGAACGCCTAACGCAAGGCTCGCGCGCCGGACGGTTCGTCCACGCGCCGCCCGTCGGGCGTCTCGTCCGCGCCCAGCGCCCCGTCCAGGTCGGCCCACAGGTCTTCGATGTCCTCCAGGCCCACCGACAGTCTCAGCAGCCGGTCGTTGACGCCCGCGTCGCGGCGGTCGTGCGCGTCCACGATGCGGTGGCTGATGGACGCCGGGTGCTGGATGAGGGTGTCGACGCTGCCGAGGCTGACGGCCGGGGTGATCAGCCGGACGGCGCCGATGACCTCGTGCGGGTCCCCCGCCACCTCGAAGGCGATCATCGCGCCGCCGATGCGCGGGTAGTGGACGCGGGTGACGCGTGGGTCCGCGGCGAGCCGGCGGGCGAGTTCGGCGGCGTTCGCCGAGGCGGCGCGTACCCGCACCGGGAGCGTGGCCAGACCCCGCAGCAGGAGGTAGCCGGCGAGCGGGTGCAGCACGCCGCCGGTCGCGAACCGGACCTGTCGCAGCCGCCCGGCGAACTCCTCGTCGCAGGCCACGACGCCCGCCATCACGTCCCCGTGGCCGCCGAGGTACTTGGTGGCGCTGTGCAGCACCAGGCGCGCGCCGTGCTCGGCGGGGCGTTGCAGCACGGGGGTGGCGAAGGTGTTGTCGGCGAGCAGCGGCACGGAACCACAGGAGTGCGCGACGGCCCGCAGGTCGAGTTCGGCGAGTGTCGGGTTCGCCGGGGACTCCACGAGCACCAGCCCGGTGTCGGGGCGCAGCGCGTCCGCGATGCCGGCCGGGTCCACCCACGTCACCTCGGTGCCGAGCAGCCCGGCGTTCAGCAGGTGGTCGCTGCACCCGTAGAGAGGACGCACGGCCACGACGTGCCGCAGCCCCATCGAAGCCCGTACGAGCAGTACGGCGGTCAGCGCGGCCATGCCGCTGGCGAAGGCGACCGCGGCGCCGGTGCCCTCCAGCCGGGCCAGGGCGGTCTCGAAGCGGGCGACGGTCGGGTTGCCCAGCCGGGCGTAGACGGGCGGTCCCTCCGGTTCGGCGCCGGTCGCGGCGAAGGCGTCGATGCGGGCGGCCTCGCCCCGGCTGTCGTACGACGGGTAGGTGGTGGACAGGTCGATCGGCGGCGCGTGCAGGCCCTGCCGGGCGAGGTCGTCCCGGCCGGCGTGCACGGCCTCGGTGGCCAGTGCTCTCGGTGTGGTGCGTATGCGGTCGTGGCTGTGGAGGCTCGCTGAGTCCATGGCCGGAAGGGTGAACACTCGCCGGGCTTATGGGCTGACATACCGTGTTACGTTCGGTCCATGGCTGATTCCGTCGAACTGGACCCGGTGGATCTT
Organism: Streptomyces sp. NPDC043878; assembly: GCF_056435735.1. Lineage (NCBI taxonomy): Bacteria > Bacillati > Actinomycetota > Actinomycetes > Kitasatosporales > Streptomycetaceae > Streptomyces > Streptomyces sp. NPDC043878. The sequence goes on along the minus strand of NZ_JBWKDW010000015.1, from coordinate 98,250 downwards.
CATCTGCTGCGGCTGTTGCAGAACGACGCCCGGACCACCTACCGGGATCTGGCCGCGCGGGTCGGCCTCGCGCCGTCGACCTGTCTGGACCGGGTCACGCGACTGCGGCGGGCGGGTGTCATCCTGGGTCATCAGCTGCGGCTGGATCCGGCCAAGTTGGGGCGTGGCCTGGAGGCGCTGCTGTCCGTGCAGGTCAGACCGCACCGGCGGGAGCTGGTGGGGCCGTTCGTGGACCGGATCCGGGCGCTGCCGGAGTCCCGGACCGTGTTCCATCTGACCGGGCCGGACGACTACCTCGTCCATGTCGCGGTCGCTGACATGGCCGATCTCCAGCGGCTGGTGCTGGACGAGTTCACGGCGCGTTCCGAAGTGGCCCGGGTGGAGACCCGGCTGATCTTCCAGCAGTGGGACTGCGGCCCCCTGCTGCCGCCCGGCCCGGCCGGGGCCACGCCCTCAGCGAAATCGAGCTGACCCGGGCCACGGCCCGCCGACACGGGGCTGACGCGGCCCCCGTCTCCGTATGAGGATGTCCGCATGTCAGAGACGAACAGCCCGCTGCCCCGCGAGGTCGCCGACACGTATGTCGACGAGCTCATCGCCCTCGACCCGTGCACCGGTACCTACCTCGGCGACCGGGAGAGTTCGAGCAGACTCCCGGACACCTCGCCCGCCGGGCTGGAGGCACTCGCGGAGCTGGCACGGACCACGCTCGCGCGGCTCGACGAGGCCGAGCGCAGGCCCGGCGCGGACAGTGACGTCGAGCGCCGGTGCGCCCGGCTGCTGCGTGAGCGGCTCACCGCGGAACTCGCCGTGCACGACGCGGACGAGGGGCTGCGCGCGGTCGGCAACATGAGCACGCCCGCGCACTCGGTGCGCGAGGTCTTCACGATCACGCCGACCGTGACGGACGAGGACTGGGCGGCGGTCGCACAGCGGCTGCGCGGGGTACCGGCCGCGCTGGCCGGCTACCGCGAGTGCCTGGTGCTCGGCCTGGAACGCAAGCTGTACGCGGGCCCCCGGCCCACCGCCACGTTCGTCGCACAGCTCACGGAGTGGGCGGACACCGACGGCAACGGCCGTGGCTGGTTCGAGGAGTTCGCGTCGGCGGGTCCCGAGGCGCTGCGCCCGGAACTCGACGAGGCCGCCGGCGCCGCGACCGCGGCCGTGGTCGAGCTGCGGGACTGGGTGCGTGACGTGTACGCCCCGACGATCGAGGGCGCGCCGAACACCGTGGGGCGTGAGCGCTACGCCCGCTGGTCGCGCTACTTCAACGGTACGGACCTCGACCTGGACGAGGCGTACGCGTACGGCTGGTCCGAGTACCACCGGCTGCTCGCCGAGATGCGGCAGGAGGCCGAGAAGGTCCTGCCGGGCGCCGAGACGCCGTGGGTGGCGCTCGCGCACCTGGACGAGCACGGCAGGCACGTCGAGGGCGTCGACGAGGTCCGCGAGTGGCTGCAGGGCCTGATGGACCAGGCGATCGAGTCGCTCGACGGCACGCACTTCGAACTCGCCGAGCGGGTACGGAAGGTGGAGTCGTGCATCGCGCCGGCCGGCAGCGCGGCCGCGCCGTACTACACGGCCCCGTCGGAGGACTTCTCGCGGCCGGGCCGCACCTGGCTGCCGACGATGGGCCAGACCCGCTTCCCGGTGTACGACCTGGTCTCGACCTGGTACCACGAGGGCGTCCCGGGGCACCACCTCCAGCTCGCCCAGTGGGCGCACGTCGCCGGGAACCTCTCCCGCTACCAGGCCACGGTCGGCGGGGTCAGCGCCAACGCCGAGGGCTGGGCGCTGTACGCGGAGCGGCTCATGGACGAACTGGGCTTCCTCACCGACGCGGAGCAGCGGCTGGGCTACCTCGACGCGCAGATGATGCGGGCCGCCCGGGTCGTCGTGGACATCGGCATGCACCTGGAGCTGGAGATCCCGGCCGACTCCCCCTTCCACCCGGGCGAGCGCTGGACGCCCGAACTGGCCCAGGAGTTCTTCGGCGCGCACAGCAGCCGTCCCGCGGACTTCGTGGAGAGCGAACTGACGCGTTACCTGACGATTCCGGGCCAGGCGATCGGCTACAAGCTGGGCGAGCGGGCGTGGCTGCTGGGCCGGGAGAAGGCCCGCGCACGGCACGGCGCCGCCTTCGACCTCAAGGCCTGGCACATGGCGGCTCTCTCCCAGGGCTCCCTCGGCCTGGACGACCTGGTCGACGAACTGTCCCTCCTGTGACACCCACGGCCGGAGAAGGACGCCCGCCGGCCACCCCGGCGGGCGTCATCCTGCGTACGGCGGACGTCATCCGGCGTACGGCGGGCCTCGCCCGGCGCGTGTCGCCCGGCGCCCGCGCCCGCACCCAGCCCCCCTCCACCAGCCGTCACGGCCGGGCGCCGCGCAACCCGCCCGCGCCGCGGCCACCCGCGCCCCGGGCCCACGCACGCCCCGCGTAGCCGAACCAGCCCGTCAGCAGCCGCAGTTCTCCGCCTCGACCGGTGTGGTCAGTGGGTCGGCCGTGCGGTGTCCGAGGCCCTGCCAGGTCTCGTACGGGAAGCCCTCGCGGGCCCAGTACTCGAAGCCGCCGAGCATCTCCTTGACCTGGTAGCCGAGTTCGGCGAGGGCGAGGGCTGCACGGGTGGCGCCGTTGCAGCCGGGGCCCCAGCAGTAGGTGACCACCGGCACGGCCCGGTCGAGGAGTCGTTCCGCCTGTTCGGGCACGAGCGCGGTCGGGAGGTGCACGGCGCCGGGGATGTGGCCCTGGTCCCAGGACTCGGTGGACCGGGAGTCGAGCAGGACGAAACCGGGGTCATCACCGGCGGCCAGTGCGGCGGCCACGTCGGACACGTCGGCGTGGAAGACGAGGCCGGCCCGGAAGTGACGGACCGCCTCGGCGGGGGTCGCGGGGGCGACCCGCAGTACGGGGTTGACGGTGGTCGTGGTGCCGCTCATGATTCCGGCCTCTCGTCCAGGGTCCGGTCGGGGTCACGGCGGCTCTCGGCAGAGGGCGGCGGCCGGCGACCGGACATCCACATCCCGAGACGCGCGTCCCGAGTTCGATGCACCGAAATCTACGGTCGCCGAGCGCCGCCCAGAAGAAGAGTTCCCCGGCCTTCCGCTTGCCTCGCCGGGGAATCCCCTGCTATCCCTCGGGGATGACCGTGTATTCCCCGGACGCCACCGACTGGCGCATTCTGGACGTCCTCCAGCGCGAGGGCCGGGCCAGCTTCGCCGAGCTGGCCCGTGCCGTGTCCATGTCCGCGAGCGCGGTCACCGAACGCGTGCGCCGGCTGGAGGAGGCGGGCGTCATCCAGGGGTACGCGGCCGTCGTGGACCCGGACCGGCTGGGCCTGTCGATCCTGGCGTTCGTGCGCCTGCGCTATCCGCACGGCAACTACAAGCCGTTCCACGACCTGGTCGCCGTCACCCCGGAGATCCTGGAGGCGCACCACGTCACGGGGGACGACTGCTTCGTCATCAAGGTCGCGGCCCGTTCGATGCGGCACCTGGAGGAGGTGTCGGGCCGGATCGGCGCGCTGGGGTCGGTGACCACGAGCGTCGTCTACTCCTCGCCCCTTCCCCGGCGCCCGCTGGGCCGGTGAGGTCAGCCGGCCCCGCGCCGGCGGATCACCGACCCCGACCGGCCCTTCACGATCTCCAGCTGGGCGTGGACGCGGCGCCGCAGGTCGGCGACGTGGCTGACGATGCCGACGCTGCGGTCGCGTTCGCGCAGTGAGTCGAGGACGTCGAGGACCTCGTCGAGGGTCTGGTCGTCGAGACTGCCGAAACCCTCGTCGATGAAGAGCGTGTCCAGCCTGACTCCGCCCGCCTCGTCCGTGACGACGTCGGCGAGGCCGAGCGCGAGGGCGAGGGAGGCGAAGAACGTCTCGCCGCCGGACAAGGTCGCCGTGTCGCGCTCCCGGCCGGTCCACGCGTCCACGACGTGCAGCCCGAGGCCGCTGCGACCGCGGCCGGTCCGGTCGTCGGAGTGGACGAGGGTGTAGCGGCCGGACGACATGCGTTGCAGCCGTACGGTCGCGGCGGCGGCGACCTGTTCCAGGCGGGCCGCCAGCACGTACGACTCCAGGCGCATCCTGCGTTCGTTGTCCGCGGCGGTGCCCGCGGCGAGGGCGGCGAGGCGGGCCACCCGGTCGTACTCCACACGCAGCGGCGCCAACTGCCGTACGGCGGTGGCGGAACGGGTGGAGAGCAGGTCCAGTTCGGTGCAGCGGCGGGCCGCCGCGTCGCGGGCGGAGGCCGCCTCGCGCAGCCGCCGGGTCGCGGCGTCCGCGGTCCGCCGGGCGGCGTCGGGGTCGGCGGGCGGCCGCTGTGCGGCGGCCGCGGTGTCGGGCTCGGCGAGGACCGCGCGTACGGCGGCCTCCTCCGACTGCCGTGCGTCCAGGCGCCGTTGCAGTTCGCGGTGGGCCGCGTCGTCCAGCAGGGCGTCGGCCGCGGCCTGGGGGGTGTCGAAGCCGGCGCGGAACGCGGCGTCGGCGAGCCGGGCGTCGGCGTCCTTGAGGCGCTGGGCGGTGTCCTCGGCGGCGCGGGCGCTGTCGGCCGCGTCGGTGAGCTGCGCCGCCCGCCGCTCCAACTGTGCGGCCCGCGCGGCCACGCTGTCGGCGGCGCCCCGCGCCTCAGCCAACTCCTGCTGCAAGGTGGCGCGTTCACGGTCGAGCTGCTCGCGGTGCCCGACCCGGGCGGCCGCTCTGACGGCTGCGTGCTGCCGTAGCGCACCACGTCGTTCGTGCTCCTGGTCGGCCCGGCGCAGCTCCTCGGTGGCCGCGTGCAGACCGGAGGCCACCTCCCGGGCCCGCGTGTACTCCCGCTCCAGGGCGGAGACTTCCTCGGCGAGTCGGTCGGTGGGCGCGTCGCCGGCCTCGGCGGTGGCGGCGGCCAGTGCCTCTCGTACGACGCCGAGGCGGCGTTCGTCCTCGGCCCGCCGTTCGTCGGCGCGCTGGTAGGCCGTCAGGGCGTGTTCCTCGGCCTCCCGGTCGACGTGTCCGGCGATCTTACGGGCGGGGGCGGGGTGTTCGGTGGCTCCGCAGACGGCGCACGGCTCGCCGTCGGTGAGGTTCGCGGCGAGTTCGGCGGCGATGCCGGTCAGCCGCTGTTCCTTCAGGTCGAGCCAGTGCGCGCGCGCCAGCTGGGCCTTCTCGACGGTGACGAGCACCTGTCGCTGGGCGGCTTCGGTGTCGGCGGCGAACTGGTCGCGCTGCCGGGCCGCAGCGAGCCGTCTGTGGGCGGGCTCGTGCCGGGCGGCGAGCTGCTCGGTGGCGGCCGCGGCCCGCTGGGCGGCGTCGACGCCGTCCTGCAGGGCCGCACGGGTCGCCTCCCAGCCGGCGAGCCAGGCGTCCGTCTCCTGCAGGACGTCCTCGTCGGCGCGTTCCTGCCGGTCCAGGCCGGCGCGCTCCGCGTCGAGCCGAGCGAGCCGCTGCTCGGCGCGGCGGGCCGACTCCAGGCCGCCCAGTTCCTCGGCGGTCCGGCGGGCCGCGGTCGCCAGGCCGGCCGCGCCGGCGCCCGCGAAGGTGTCCGGCAGCAGGGCGCGGGCGCGTGCCTCGGCCGAGACCGCCCTGCGGTGTTCGGCGTCGGCGGCCTCCCGCAACTCCAGGGCGGGCGCGACCGCCTCGGCCTTGCGGGCCCGTTCCATGCGCGCCTGTGCCAGGTGGTGCGCGTCGCGCTGTGCCGCCAGCCGCTCGGCCCGTTCCCGACCCTCGGTGAACCTCCGCTGCAGACGCGCGAGTTCGCGGGTGTCGGCGAGGTCCCTTTCGGCGGCGGCCTGCGCCGACTCGGCGGCTGTGAGACGGCAGTGCGCGACGGTCAGCTGTTCGCGCGCGGCGCTGCGGGCGACGGCGGCGGCGGCGAGCACGGTGTCGGCCAGCCCCGGTTCGCCGGGGGTCAGCTCCGGCAGGTCCATGGCGTCGCCGGCGGCCTGCTGCATCCGGTGCGCGTCGGCGAGCAGCGCGGCGTCGCCCTCGCGCACCTGGGCCTCGGTGGTCCGGCGGCGCTCGGCCAGGCGCTTCTCGGCCTCGGCGAAGCGGTGGGTGTCGAAGAGCCGGCCGAGCAGCCGGCCGCGGGCCTCGGCGTCGGCGCGCAGGAAGCGGGCGAAGTCACCCTGCGGCAACAGGACGACCTGGCAGAACTGCTCGCGGCTCATGCCGAGCAGCTGGGTGATCTCCTCGCCGATCTCCTGGTGGGAACGGCTGAGGTCCTTCCAGGCGGCGGCCACGGCGTCGTACTCGCGCAGCCAGCTCTGGGCCTTGTCGAGGGTGGTGCCCGAGCCGCGCTTCTTGGGGCGCTCCCAGGGCGGTTGCCGGGTGACCTCCAACCGGCGTCCCGCGACGGTGAGTTCGAGGCGGACCTCGGTGCGCGTGCCGGCCGCCGCGTGGTCACTGCGCAGGGTGACGCCCTGGCCGCTCTGGCGGGCGCCGGGGACCGAGCCGTACAGCGCATAGCAGACGGCGTCCAGGACGGAGGTCTTGCCGGCGCCCGTCGGGCCGTGCAGCAGGAAGAGCCCGGCGGCCGAGAGGTCGTCGAAGTCGACCGTCTGGGAGCCGCCGAAGGGCCCGAACGCCGTGAGGTCCAGCCGGTGCAGTCTCACGGTGTGACCTCCCGCAGGGTCCGGTCCACGCGCACCGCGTCGAACGCGTCGCGCAGGACGTCCCGCTCGTCCTCGTCGGGTCCGGCGCCCCGCACGTGCGCCACGAAGTCCTCCGCGATCTGCTGGTCGCTGCGGCCGGCCAGCCGCCTGGCGTAGGACACGTCCGGGTCGTCGGGGGCCCGCTCCGGGTCGAAGACGAGGCTGAGCGTGTGCGGGAAGCGTCCGGTGAGCCTGGCCATGGGGTCGGCCGGGCGGACCGGGTCGGTGAGCGTGGCCTCGACCCACGCCTCCGTGTGCCGTTCGAGCTCCGGGTCGGCGAGCAGGTCCTCCAGCGTGCCGCGGAGGCGGGCCAGCGCGCGCGGCACCGGGCAGTCGAGGCGCTCCGCGGTGAGGCTTCCGTCGGCTCCCAGGTCGACGAGCCAGACGCTCTTGCGGTGGTCGGCCTCCGAGAAGGAGTACGGCAGCGGGGAGCCGGAGTAGCGCACGCGCTCGCTCAGGGTCTGGCAGCCGTGCAGGTGCCCGAGCGCCACGTAGTCGACGCCGTCGAAGACCCCGGCGGGCACGGCGGCCACCCCGCCGACGGTGATGTCCCGCTCACTGTCGCTGGCCTGGCCGCCGGAGACGAAGGCGTGCGCGAGGACGACGGACCGGGTGCCGGGCGGGCGGGTGGCGAGGTCGGCGCGGACGCGGTCCATGGCGGCGGCCAGCACCGGCTCGTGGCCCGCCTTCTCCACCCCGAACCGGTCCTTGACCAGCGCGGGTTCGAGGTAGGGCAGACCGTAGAGGGCGACGTCGCCGTGGGCGTCGGCGAGGACGACCGGCGTGCCGCACGCGGCGGGCTCGGTCCGCAGGTGGATGCCGGCCCGGTCGATGAGGCCGGCGCCCACGCCGAGCCGGCGCGCCGAGTCGTGGTTCCCGGAGATCATCACGGTCGGCACACCGAGGTCGGCGAGCCGGTGCAGGGCGTCGTCGAAGAGCTCGACCGCGGCGAGCGGCGGCACCGCGCGGTCGTAGACGTCTCCCGACACGACCACCGCGTCCACCTCGCGCTCACGCACGGTCGTGACGAGGTGACCGATGAACGCGGCCTGCGCTCCGAGCATGTCGACCCGGTGGAAGGCCCGGCCGAGATGCCAGTCGGACGTGTGCAGCAACCTCAAGAAACCGCTCCGACCCGCACGTTGACCCCTGTTGCCTGTCTCGGACCACCACGAGCCGGCTCGGACCCGCGGTCAGCACCCACCACGCTAACGCCTGTGGGCTTCTCTTCCACCACGTACCTCTGCTTGTCACCCACGACCAACGGTGAATCTCCGCAAATGTCCGCAACAGCCGGATTGTTACTGTTGCGGAGGCGGGACCGGCCGTCCCCCCAAGGCGGTTCCCTCGTTCCCCCGGGGTCAGGTGTCCCCGTCCCCGTACGCCTCGCCGCCCAGTTCGAACCCGGCCGTGCCGGCGGTGGCGTCGGCCAGCCAGGCGCGGAACCGGTCCACGTCGGCGTCCGGCAGCCCGATCCCGATGGTGACCGCCTCGCCGTACCGCACGTCGCGGACCTCGCGGCCGGTGGCGCGCAGGTCGTTCTGCAGCTTGCCGGCGCGCTGGTGGCCGACGGTCACGGTGGCGAGGCGGAACCGCCGCCGGGTGAGGGTGCCGACGGCGTCCAGGGCCTCGCCGACCGCTCCGCCGTACGCCCGGATCAGACCGCCCGCGCCGAGCTTGACGCCGCCGTAGTAGCGGGTGACGACCGCCACCACGTACCGCATGTCCCGGCGCAGCAGCATCTGGAGCATGGGCACTCCGGCGGTGCCGCCGGGTTCGCCGTCGTCGCTCGCGCGCTGGACCGAGGCGTCGGCGCCGAGGACGTACGCGAAGCAGTTGTGGGTGGCGTCCGCGTGCCGCCTGCGGACCTCGGCGACGAAGTCCTGTGCCTCCTGCTCGGTGGCGGCGGGGGCGAGGGCGCACAGGAAGCGGGAGCGGTTGACCTCGGTCTCGTGCACGCCCGCTCGCGCGACGGTGCGGTACTCGTCCTGCATCGAGCCAGCCTATGCGGACCGCCGGCACGCGCCGCACCGGGAGCCACGAGGCACCTCACCCCGGGCGAACGGGCGGACCGGGCGGACCGGGCGGGGGTGCGGGCCGACCGAGAGGCGCGGTGGTCGCGGGGGCGCGGCGCGGAGAACGGGTGCGGCGGGCGCGCGCCGGAGTGGCCGTGCGTGCGGTCCGAGCAGCCGGGGGTTCGGTCCGAACGGTCGCGGGGTGCGGTCCGAGCGGCCGTGAGTGCGCGCGGTGGCTCAGCGTTTCGTGCCGCGCGCCACGATCAGGTCCGTCAGGAGCGCCGTACCGGAGGACAAGGCCGGCCAGGACGGGCCGTGCCAGGCGAGGACGGCGATCGCCGAGGTCGGGAACTTCGCCCGCACCTCGTCCAGCGCGTCGCCGAGACCGTCGCCCGCCAGGTCGAGGACGAGTTCCTCCAGTCCGGGGTTGTGGCCGACCAGCAGCAGTGTCTCCACCTCGGCGGGGACACCGTGCACGACCTCCACCAGGTCTGCCACGCCGGCGGCGTACAGGCGGGCGTCGAGCGTCACCCGCGGCGGGGTGCCCCACTGGGCGGAGGCCAGGTCCCAGGTCTGCCGGGCGCGTACGGCGGTGGAGCACAGGGCGACATCGGGCAGGCAGTCCGCCTCGGCGAGCGCCCGGCCCACCGCGGGCGCGTCCCGGCGGCCCCGCGGGGCCAGCGGGCGCTCGTGGTCGGTGACGCCCTCCGGCCAGGCGGACTTGGCGTGCCGCAGCACCACCAGCCGGCGCAGCGGGCCCGTTCCGGAGCGCGCGGTCACAGCGGTGCTCACCGGGGACTTCTCATACGTCTCCGCGTCGTCGCGACGCCCGCACGGACAGCGCTCCCTCTCCCACGGAGATCCATCAGTAGCTCCCCAGCTCGCGGGTGAGTTCGAGGCCGAGAAGGCGGTCCGCGTAGGCGTACGTCTCGAAGCGGGCGCCGTCCGGCAGGTCCGAGGTCTCCACCGACCGCAGGACCCGCAGCACCTCCGGCACGTTCAGGTCGTCCTCCCAGGCGGTGCGGAGCCGGACGCGCGTCGGCTCGGGGACGGGCCGCGACGGCCGGCGCGCCCAGTCGGCGACCAGGCGACGCCAGCGTACGAGGGTCGTCCGGGCGTCCTCCAGGACGTCCGCGTCGAGCCGGAGCGGGACGCGGCGGTCCTGCGCGATCAGGGCCAGGCGCAGCGCCCCGGGGTCGGTGCCGGCGGCCGGCGGCGCTCCCTCGACCGGGGCCACCGCGACCCGTACCCCCTCGGGGACCGCCGCCCCCTCCCCCGCCACATGGATGACCTGGGCCTCGCCGAGACCCGCGCTGACGTCACGGCTGTCCTCGAACGGCCGGACGCCGAGACCCGCGGCGCAGGCCCGCAGCTCCGCCTGTTCCCGCTCGCCGGTCAGCAGCGCCCATACCGGCGTACCGCCGAGTTCCAGGGTGCGGACGAGGAGGTCGGCGACGAGCAGCACCCGCAGGGCGCCGGTGTCGGAGGCCGGGGCGTGGGCCTCGACCCGGGTCAGGCCCCGCCGGGCGGGGGCGGCGTCGACGGGGTCGCCGGTTCGGGCGTCGATGATGCGCAGCACGAGGTGAGCGTAGGCGGGCGGACGCCCGTGCGCAGGCACGTCCCGCGAAATCGGGCAAGGTGGCGGAATCCAGCGGTGCCGGGGACCGGGGAATCACCGCCTGCCCGCGCCCGTTGTCGAACACGGCGGTTCCTCCCCGTTCCGCTTCCCCTGTTCCGCTTTCCCGTGCTGCTTTTCCAGTCCATCCCGAGGCCCGAGGAGACCGACCGTGTACGGCGACGAGGCAACCATCCGCAGGATTCTCACCGGGTTCGGCGACACCTGGGCCGTGGTCGGCCTGTCCTCGAACCGGAGTCGTGCCGCGTACGGCGTGGCGGAGGTGCTCCAGCGCTTCGGCAAACGGGTCGTGCCCGTCCACCCCAAGGCGGAGACGGTGCACGGCGAGCAGGGGTACGCCTCCCTAGCGGACATCCCCTTCGAGGTGGACGTGGTCGACGTCTTCGTGAACGGCGACCTCGCCGGGGCGGTCGCCGACGAGGCGGTCGCGAAGGGCGCCCGCGCGGTGTGGTTCCAGCTCGGTGTCGTCGACGAGGACGCGTACGACCGCACCCGGGCCGCCGGGCTGGAGATGGTGATGGACCGCTGCCCCGCCATCGAGATCCCCCGGCTCAACTAGAACCGGTTCTCGCGCGCCAGGACAATGTGCGCGCGACTTCAGCTTCCCCCCACCCCAACTCCCCTGATCCGCACCACTTTCCGGTGATCGTCGTGGGCGCCGGTCCGGCCGGGCTCGCCGTCGCCAACATCCTGCGGGCCTCCTCCGTGGACTGTCCGGTCCCGGAGACCGGGACGCGTGCGTTCATCGAACAGCGGCCCCGAGCCGGGCCCGAGAGCCGGGCGGCGGCCGGGAACCCGGTGACGGCCGCGCCGGAAGGCCGCCCTCGGCGTCCGCGCGGCTCAGTCGTGTGGAGGGCGGTCGGTGAGCCGGTGGTCGGCCACGCTCAGTGCCTCGTCGACCAGCCGACGCAGGTGCCCGTCCCGCAGGGCGTAGATCACCCGGCGCCCCTCCTTGCGGGTGTTCACCAGTCCCGCGAGACGCAGTCGGGCCAGATGCTGGCTGACGGCCGGCCGGGCCGCCCCGCACGCCTCCGTGAGCGTCGTGACGTCGGCCTCGCCCGACGCCAGCGCGTGCAGCAGGGCGAGACGGGTGCGGTCGCCGATCAGGGCGAGAAGCTCGGCGGCGAGCGTGAACTGCTCCTCGCCGGGGGTGCGCGGGTGCGCATCATGCGCAGGTGACAGGTGCATGCGTGCGCTCATACGCACATAATGGCCGCGTGGGCGTCACACGTCCACTCCCGCACACCTCCCGCGCACCGGAAGGGGACCCACGTGAGCGACCGACACGACCACGGGCACACACCCGGGCACCGGCACGACGGCCATCCCGCCGAGGTACATCCCCGCACCCACCGCCCGCACCCCCACCCCCACACCCACCGCCTCGTCCACCGTCTCGGACACCTCCTGACACCCCACTCGCACGAGACGGCCGACAAGCTCGACTCCGCGCTGGAGACCTCGGCGCGGGGCATGCGCGCCCTGTGGGTGTCGTTCGCGGTGCTCGGCGCGACCGCCCTGGCGCAGGCGGTCGTGGCGGCCGTCTCCGGGTCGGTGGCGCTGCTCGGCGACACGGTGCACAACACCGCCGACGCGCTGACCGCCGTACCGCTCGGGATCGCCTTCGTGCTGGGCCGGCGGGCGGCGACGCGGCGCTTCACCTACGGGTACGGGCGGGCCGAGGACCTGGCGGGCATCGCGATCGTGCTGACGATCGCGGCGTCCGCGGCCTTCGCGGCGTGGGCTGCCGTCGACCGGCTGCTCGACCCGCGGCCGCTCACCCACCTTCCGGTGGTCGCCGTGGCCGCGCTGGTGGGTTTCGCGGGCAACGAGTGGGTGGCGCGCCACCGCATCCGCGTGGGCCGCGCGATCGGTTCGGCCGCGCTGGTCGCGGACGGGCTCCACGCCCGTACCGACGGGTTCACCTCGCTGGCCGTGCTGCTGGGCGCGGGCGGATCGGCGCTGGGATGGCAACTCGCCGACCCGCTCGTGGGGTTGGTGATCACGGCGGCGATCCTGCTGGTGCTGCGGGACGCGGCGCGGGAGGTGTTGCGGCGGGTGATGGACGCCGTGGACCCGGCCCTGGTCGACCGGGCCGAGCAGGCCCTGCGGGAGGTGTCCGGTGTGCGCGCGGTGGGTGAACTGCGCCTGCGCTGGATCGGCCACCGCCTGCGGGCCGAGGTCGTGGTCGTGGTGGACGGCGAGGTGACGGTGCGTGAGGCGCACGCGGTCGCCGTGGAGGCGGAGCACGCCCTGCTGCACGCCGTTCCCCGGCTCACCGCCGCCCTCGTGCACGCCGACCCCGCGCCAGCCCCGGGAGAGAGCGACCCGCATCTCCCACTGGCGCATCACCTGACCGCGTGAGCTCCGGCCGCCCGGGCCGTCACCGCACCGACGCCCGGAAGGGTCGCCGTACGGCCTCGGCGACCGGGGCGATCAGCTGGTCGAGGCGGTCGGGAGCGGTGTGGCGTGGTCGACGTTCCCGAGGGGCGCGCGCATGGCGGCACGCTGACAGCCGGCCGACCACGGTCCGTGAGGCGTCTCACTGCACGGGCGGGACCGAGACGGCCATCACCATGTCCATGGGGACGTCGCCCTCGTTGCCGTAGGTGTGCGGCGTGTTGGCCTCGAAGGTGGCGGTCGCTCCCGCGGGCACGCGGTGCGGCACTCCGTCGACGGTCAGCGTGAGTTCTCCCGCCGTGACATGGACGAGTTCCACCGTGCCCGTGGGGTGCGGGTCCGAGGGGCTGCTCTCACCGGGCATCAGATGCCAGTCCCACATCTCCAGCGGGCCGGGCGCCTCGGCACCCGCGAGCAGCCGGTTGTAGCTGCCGGCGTCGGTGTGCCAGAGGCGGACGGCGCCTTCGGCGGGGACGACACGGACCTTGGGGCCCTGCTCGTAGTCGAGCAGGGTGGTGATGCTGACCCCGAGCGCGTCGCCGATCTTCACGACCGTCCCGATGCTGGGGTTGGTCCGGGCCTGCTCGATCTGGATGAGCATGCCGCGGCTGACCCCCGCGCGCGCGGCGAGCGCGTCGAGGGTGAAGCCCCGCTCGGAGCGCCAGCGCTTGACGTTGCGCGCCAGGGACTGGTTCAGCAGGTCGAGGTCCGACACGTTCCGTCCATTCCGTCCGTCATTCCGTCGCCGGTTCCGTCCGTCATTCCGTCGTTCATACCGTTCGTCGTTCCGTACGTCATTCCGTCGTACGTCTTTCCACACGTCGTTCTCTTGCGATCGTCACCCTCAGCGGCCGTCGCGCCGAGGGCGACAGCCGCGGCGCGGGGCTTTCGTCCAGTACAGTGAATTACCAAGTGCACTGCACTGCACTACGATGTGGTGCACCGGATCGTTCATCGAACTGTACTGCGAGGCAGAACGTGACAGCACTCTTCGCCCTGGCCACCAGCCTGTTGTGGGGGCTGGCCGACTTCGGCGGCGGACTGCTCACCCGGCGTACCCCGGCGCTGACGGTGGTCGTCGTCTCGCAGGGCGTCGCGGCGGTCGTGCTGGGCGCCGTCGTGGTGGCCACCGGCGGCTGGAGCGAGGCCGGCCCGCGCCTGTGGTTCGCGTTCGCCGCGGGCCTGGTGGGCCCGGTCGCCCTGCTCTCCTTCTACAAGGCCCTCGCGCTCGGCCCGATGGGCGTCGTCTCCCCGCTCGCCACGCTGAGTGTGGCCGTTCCCATCGGTGTGGGGCTCGTCCTCGGCGAACGCCCGGGTCTGACGCAGGTCGCCGGCATCGCGGTCGCCGTCGCGGGGGTGGTCCTCGCCGGCGGACCGCAGCTGAGGGGCGCCTCCGTGCAGCGGCGGGCGCTGCTGCTGTCCCTCGTCGCGGCGCTCGGTTTCGGCACGGTGTTCGCCCTCATCGCGGAGGCGTCGACGACGGTCACCGGCCTGTTCCTTGCCCTCTTCGTGCAGCGTGTGACGAATGTCGCCGCGGGCGGCGCCGCACTGTACGTCTCCCTGCGGCGCGGCGCGGACGCGCTGCCGGCGGGCGGCTTCCCGTGGGGTTCGCTGCCGGCGCTGGCCTTCGTAGGACTCGCCGACGTCGCCGCGAACGGCACGTACTCCGTCGCCGCGCAGCACGGCCCGGTCACGGTCGCCGCCGTACTGGCCTCGCTGTACCCGGTGGTGACCGCGCTGGCCGCCCGCGGCTTCCTCAGCGAACGCCTGCGGGCCGTGCAGGCGGCGGGCGCGGGCCTCGCCCTCGTCGGCACGCTGTTGCTGGCGACCGGCTGAGCGCCGGGCTCAGTCCATCTCGGCGAGCCTGGCCGCCGTCTCCTCGTCGAGCTCCGCCAGCGCGCGGAGCTGGTCCGGGGTGACATCGTCCGGAATCGGCACCGGGGCGGGGGTCCGGAGCGGCGGCTGCCAGCCGTCGGCGGGCGTCCAGCGCCGGACGACTCGGGCCGGCGCCCCCGCGACCACGGCGTGGTCGGGCACCACCCCCCGCACGACGGCGCCGGCCGCCACCACCACGTTGCGCCCGATCCGCGCCCCGGGCAGGATCACCGCGCCGGTGCCGATCCAGCAGCCCGGCCCGATCTCCACCGGCTCCATCCGCGGCCACTGCTTGCCGATGGGCTCGTGCGGATCGTCGTAGGAGTGATTCGTGGACGTGACGTAGACGTACGGCCCGAAATAGCAGTCGCTCCCGATGGTGACCGTGGTGTCGGCGATGACGTGACTGCCGCGGCCGAGGACGACCCCGTCGCCGACCCGCAGGATCGGGTCCGGGCCGAGGTCGAGGTCGGGCATCAGGCCGGCGGTCAGCGTGACCTGTTCGCCGACGATGCAGTGGGCGCCCAGCTGGATCCAGGGCTCGCCGAAGACCGTGCCGAGCGGGAAGGCCAGCCGGGTGCCCGTGCCGAGCGCGCCGAAGCGGAAGCGTCCCGGGTGGGCGGCGGTGACGGAGCCGGTGCGCTGCACCCAGGCCCAGCCCGCGTGGACGGCCCGCTGCGGGAGGCCGCGCCACCATGATGAGAACGTGTTCTTGCGCTTCGGCACCCGCTCACCGTACTCAGCGGGCCGCGGCCCGACGGGACCACGGCCCTGTGATCTTCGCCCCACCGGATGGCGTACGGTGCCGGGGTACCGGGCACCGAGGAGACGGGAACGCGGAGATGACGCACAGCGCGCTGATCAAGGGAATCGGCGGCAAGGACCCTCAGGTCGACCCCGAGGCGTTCACGGCGCCCACGTCCGTGGTGATCGGCGAGGTGACCCTGGGCACGGGAGCGAGCGTCTGGTACGGGGCGGTCCTGCGGGCGGACTGCGGCCCGATCGTCGTCGGCGCGCACAGCAACGTCCAGGACAACTGCACCCTGCACGTCGACCCCGGCTTCCCGGTCTCCATCGGCGAGCGCGTGTCCATCGGCCACAACGCCGTCGTGCACGGCGCGACCGTCGAGGACGACTGCCTGATCGGCATGGGCGCCACCGTCCTCAACGGGGCGGTGATCGGCGCCGGTTCACTGGTCGCCGCGCAGGCGCTGGTCCCGCAGGGCATGCGGGTGCCCCCGGGCTCACTGGTCGCGGGTGTGCCCGCCAGGGTCAGGCGGGAGTTGACGGCCGAGGAGCGCGAGGGCATCTCGCTGAACGGCACGATGTACGCGGAACTGGCCAAGGCCCACCGCGAGGTGCACGAGCGGGGCTGACGCCTACTCTCCGGCCGGCACCGCTTCGGGTTCGGTCTCCCGGAGGGCCGGCTGCGCCTTCTTCGCCTTGCGCTTGAGCACCAGCATCGAGGTCAGCCCGATGAGCACGGCCGCCACCAGCCCGAGCCACGAGAAGCGCTTCAGCCACGACTCGGCGACCACGCCGACGTAGTAGATGACGGCGGTCGTGCCACCGGCCCAGATGACGCCGCCGAGGACGTTGGCGATGAGGAACTTCCAGTACGGCATCCGCAGAACGCCCGCCAGCGGGCCGGCGAAGATGCGCAGCAGGGCGACGAAGCGACCGAAGAAGACCGCCCACATGCCCCACTTCTCGAAGGACCGCTCGGCGGTCGCGATGTGCCCCTCGCTGAAGTGGCGGGGGAACTTCGCGCCGAGCCAGGCGAGCAGCGGCCGGCCGCCCTTGCGGCCGATGGCGTAGCCGATGGAGTCGCCGACGACCGCTCCGAGGGTGGCGCAGGCGCCGAGGACCACGGGGTTGATGCCCGAGTGCTGCGAGGACAGGAGCGCCGCCGAGACCAGGACGATCTCACCCGGCAGCGGGATGCCCAGGCTCTCCAGACCGATGACGAGCGCCACCACGGCGTAGACGGCGACCGCGGGTACCGTGTCGAGCCATTCCTGGACGTGCAACGCCGGTTCCTCCCGTTGTGCGTCTCTTCCCGGCGTGCGCCGCGAGGAGCGCACGCCGGGAAGCCTACCGGGTCACGGGGACACGGCGACGGCCGCGCGGCGCACGGGACTTCGCCGACGCGTCCCGCGCGGGTACGGTCCCGGTGTCCGGCTGACGGCCACCGCGTCGAGCGTTGTCCGGTGGCAGTACGCCTCCGGACGCCCGCCCCGCTTCAGGGGCCGGGCCGGAACGGCTTGAGCATCTGGGGTACCAAGCCGTCCCGCGCGCACCTCAGTCCGCCTTGAGGGCGGTGAGGACGTTCAGCCGGGCCGCCCGGCGGGCGGGCCAGAGTCCCGCCACCAGGCCGACGAGTGCGGCGCCCGCGAGGGCCACGGCGATGCGGCCCCAGGGGATGACCGTCTCGTACCCCTGGATGCTGTCGGAGACGCTCCTGCCCGCGGCCCAGCCGAGGAAGACGCCCGTGCCGATGCCCAGAAGGGCCCCGAACAGCGAGATGAGGACGGACTCCAGGTGGATCATCCGCCTGGTCTGCTCGGGCTGGAGCCCCACCGCGCGCAGCAGCCCGATCTCACGAGTGCGCTCGAACACGGACATCGCGAGGGTGTTGACGACTCCCAGGACGGCGATCACCACGGCCATGGCCAGCAGCCCGTACAGCATGTTGAGGAGCAGGATGATGTCCCCGCCACCTGCGGAATCGGCCAGGTCGTCGGTGTTCCGCAGCTGGATGAGGGGATTCTGGTCGAGGGCGCGCTGCAGGGACCGCCGTACCGTCTCGTCGTCGCCGTCCTTGGTGTGCACCAGGACCGAGGTGTCCTCGATCTCCTTCAGATGGGGCTGGAGGGTGGCGAGCGGCATCATGGTGGGCGGAAGGAGTTCGCCGTTGTGGTAGATGCCGCCGATCCGCAGGGTGTCCCGGCTGCCGTCGCCGTAGACCACCGGAACCCGCTGGCCCATGGTCCATCCGTGGTTGTCGGCCGTGGTGGTGTCGATCAGCAGGTTCTTGCCGCCGCCCGCGCCCAGTGCCGCGAGCGACCCCGATGCGAAGCTCGGGTCGAGGAGGTCGCCGATGCTCCGGACGTCCACACCGGTCAGGTTCTCCTCGTTGCCGCCGATCCGGACGGTGCTCCGGCGCCGCGGGCTCAAGGAGGTCACGGCCGTGGATTTCGCCAGGGCGTCATGGACCGACGCGGGCAGGTGGTCGCCTCTCCTCGACGCGATCTCGAAGTCGGCCGTGACGGTGCTCTCGGCCCGCTGGTGCAGCGAGGTCGTGGCGGACACCGCGACCACCGTGAGGCCGGTGACCATGGACAGCCCGATCATCAGGGCCGAGGCCGTGGAGGCGGTGCGCCGGGGATTGCGCCGGGCGTTGCGCTGGGCCAGCGTGCCCGGGACACCGAAGCGGCGCAGGAGGGGCCCGGCCAGGGCGATGGCCGGGCCGGAGAGCGCGGGGGTCACCACGACGATGCCGATGAGCAGCAGGGCGGTTGGGAAGAGGACGATGGTACGGCCCTGCTGGCCGCTGGACGCCGTGAACACCACGCCGAGCACACCGATCACGATCAGGGCGACACCGATGGCGTTGCGCCTGCGGAGGCTGCGGGTCGGCGGGGGTGTGTGGAGCGCGGACATGGCGGCCACGGGCGGCACGGCGGCGGCGCGGCGGGCCGGCAGATAGGCGGCGAGCATGGTGACGACGACGCCCACCAGGAACGCGACCAGCACGGTGCCCGGAGCGACGACCAACGGCCCGTCGGGGACGCCGGATTCGGTGGACGCGAACAGCTGCCGCAGGGCCATGGCCACGCCGATACCGAGGAGGAACCCCGCGGCCGGCCAACTTCGGTAACCGGCACGCCGGACGGAGGACACAGCTATTCGCACCCGCGCCACCCTACGCGCGCCCCGATCCCGGCTGCGTCCGCGCCGCCCATCCTGCCCTCCCTCATCCTCAGCCTGACTCTGAAGCTGATCGGAAAATCGCTGACGGCTGACGGCTATCAGTCACCGGGTACAGGGTGCCGGACTCCAGGTGCCGGACTCCGGGTGCCGGACTCCGGCCACCGGCTACTTGAGGAGGGAGCCGAGCGCCGACGTGGCGGCGCCGGTGACCGACGACGCGCAGTCCACGGCCCCGGACACGAGGGGGCCCGTGGCGAGGGAGCCGATCGCGGCCGCGCGGGTGGGGAGCCGGCCGGACCCGGCACGCGAACCCGCACCGGACCCGGCACCCGATCCCGCGCCGGTGCCCGACTCCGTGCCCGTCCCCGTGCCGTAGTCCACCCGCGCGACGCGCGTGTCGTAGCGCTGCTCCGGCGCCTCCTCCGGCCGCCCAGGCGCGGACCCCGCGCCGGGCGGCGCCGGGGCCAGGCCCTGAGGTGACGTCGGTTCCTCTCCCCGGCCACCTCCCGGGCCGCTGCCCCGCTGTCGGGACGAGCTGTCCCCTCCCCTGTCGCTCTCCGTCACCCGCGCGCCCGCCGCCGGGGGTTCGAGCAGCCAGCGCTGCTCGGTGGACCCGTCGCGCGCGGCGACCGCCAGGTGGCTGCCCGCTCCGGGCGCGACGAGCAACCCCTTGCCCCGGCGCAGCAGCAGTTCACCCCGGACGGTGAGGTCGTAGCGCACCGCACCGTGGTGCGTCAGGCAGTCGGCCAGGACCACCGTTTTCGTGTCCGCGTCGGAGTCGAGGCAGAGGCCGGGGTGGGCGGCGCTGCGCAGCAGCCCGTCGTCCTCGTACGACCACTGCTGCGAGCCGGCGGACGAACACGCCGTCAGCGCGGTCCTCGCCCCGTCCTCGATCCGGTCGCCCCGCGTTCCCAGGCACAGGTCGAGGTCCAGGTTGCGCAGCCTGCCGTGTCCGACCTCGCCGGGTCCTCCCAGCGACGCGGCCGACCGGGGTACCGCGGCGGACGCCTCGGAGGGGACAACCGGCCGGGCGGAGCTGACGCTCGGCGCGCCCCAGGTGGCACGCGGTCCGGCACCGCCCTCGTCGGACCAGCCCCTGGTGGCGAGCACGGTGACCAGCAGGGCGAGCGAGGTCAGGCCGACGACCGTGACCACGGCCTTCGTCGGCCTGCGCGGACCGGTGCGGAGACCGGCCGGCGGGCGGTGCCGGCCGCCGGCCCGGGGCCGGACACCGGCGGGCCCGGCCGGTTGGGGCCGCCCGCTCGTGCGGCCCGGCCGCGAGTCGAGATAGCGGCCGGCGCCCCAGCCGAGGACGGCTTCGGCCAGCAACACGTCGAGGGCATCCTCGAAGTGGCTGAGCTGCTCGGCGGCGTGCCGGCAGTGGCGGCACTGCGTCAGATGCCGCCGCACATCCGGCAGCAGGGCCCCGCCGCGGCGCAGGGGGCCGTCGAGCAGGCGGTTGTGGAGGCGGCATTCCTGGCTCGGCGCGAGTTCCCGGTGGGCGCGCACACAGCCTGCCCGGAATTGTTCGCGCGCCTGCTCCGCCGCGACCGTCGCGGTACGCGCGTCGACTCCCAGCAGACCGGCCGGTACGGATATGGGTTCGGCTTCGACCTCGATGTGCCAGAGCAGACATTGGGAGGCGCCGGGAAGGGCGCGGAATGCGCGCTCGGCGAGCCGTCGCCTTTCCGGGGTGACCGACCTCGCCGCGAACAGGCCCCGGCCCCCGGTCGGTTTGCGGAGTTCCGGCAGTACGGCGGAAATACCGTCGTCCGCGGCCCACTCCCTGACGGTGTCCCGGACCGCCGCGAGGAGCTGCGGCCGCAGGGCGCCGCCGGCCGGGCGGGTGAGTACCCGGTGGAAGGCGGCGGTGGCCGCCATCGCCGCCGTACTCGTCGAAGAGGCCAGGCAGATGACGGAGTACTCGTAGGTCGGCCGCCAGTGCCGGGCGAACAGCAGCGCGACGGCACGGGCGTCGGTGCCGTGCGCGCCGAGTGCGGCCACGAGGTTGCGGTCGGACTCCTCGGGGCCGGCTCCTGGGCGGGGCGGGAACGGAGGTCGTGGGGGGAACGGGGACTGCACTGAACCATTTCCTTCCAGGCCGCGGGACGCCGTGGGAATTCACGCGCCCACCGGAAAGCAGGTGCTTGATTGGTGCATACCTATGCCGCGTCGGGTACCGGCTGTTGTGAGGCGGCTCACCCTCGCACAATGGACGCAGGGCAAACAAGAAGTTCGCGTGACTCATGTTCAAAACGAGGTGAATTCAGAAAAGTTACCGCCGGTATCCCTACCGGTATTCGACATCTCGGCCCCGAAACACGCGAGTTGTGTGCGTCGGACGACGACCGGCAAACGAAATCTCCTTCACCGGGTGCCCGGCGGGCGGCCCGGTACCCGGCCCCACGGAAAACCCGCCCGGTACCCAGCCCCCGCGCGGAGCCCGCCCGGTACCCGGCCCCACGGAAGGCTCCCGGCGCCCGGCCCCACAGGAAGCTCCGATGTTCCTCTCGGCCCGCTCCCATGTCCCTGCGCCAGCATGAGCCGCATGATCGTCCCCCACACGGCCTCCGACCCGGCCCCCGCCCGCCCCCGCACGGTCTGCAAGGCCGTCGTCCCGGCCGCCGGGCTCGGCACCCGCTTCCTGCCCGCCACCAAGGCGACCCCGAAGGAGATGCTGCCGGTCGTCGACAAACCCGCCATCCAGTACGTCGTGGAGGAGGCGGCCGCGGCCGGACTCGACGACGTCCTGATGGTCACCGGGCGGCATAAGCGGGCCATCGAGGACCACTTCGACAACGCCGTCGAGCTGGAGCAGGCGCTCGCGGCCAAGGGCGACGCGGTGCGTCTGGACGCCGTGCGCGATCCGGCCCGTCTGGCCAACATCCACCACATCCGACAGGGCGAGCCCCTCGGCCTGGGCCACGCGGTGCTCTGCGCCCGCCGGCACGTCGGCGACCAGCCGTTCGCCGTCCTGCTCGGTGACGACCTGATCGACCCGCGGGAGACCCTGCTGAGCCGGATGCTCGACGTCCGCGACCGCCACTCCGGCAGCGTGGTGGCCCTGATGCGGGTCCCCCCGGAGCAGATCCACCTCTACGGCTGCGCCGCCGTCGAGACGACCGGCGAGGAGGGGGTCGTCCGTGTCACCGGCCTGGTCGAGAAGCCCTCCCGCGAGGACGCACCGAGCGGCTACGCCGTCATCGGCCGTTACGTCCTCGACCCCGCGGTCTTCGACACCCTGGAGCGCACTCCCCCAGGCCGGGGCGGCGAGATCCAACTGACGGACGCCCTCCAGGAACTCGCCGCGGCCGGCACGGTGCGCGGAGTCGTCTTCGACGGGCTGCGCTACGACACCGGCGACAAGGCCGAGTACCTGCGTACGGTGGTCCGCCTGGCCTGCGACCGGCCGGACCTGGGCCCCGGGTTCACGGCCTGGCTGAAGGAGTTCGTGGCGAACCTGGACACCCCCGCGCCCACCCGCCACCGCCACTTCGCGGCCTGAGAGTCCGTGGCACCGACCGGCCACCCGACGCCCCTCGGGGGACCGGGCACGCTCGCCGCCTCACCGGCGAGGGAGGACAGGGCCCCCGGGGACCACGGGAGCCCACGGCCGCCTCCCTCCCGAGAAGGGAAACGGCGGGCCCCGGTCGGCTCACCCACCCGACCGGGGCCCGCCTCACCCGTACTCAGCCGTTGGGACGCAGCGTCCAGATGACGGTCATCTCTGTGGTCACCGCCCCGTCCTCGCGCTGGATGGCGACGGTGACCGGGAACTCCGGACGCTTGCCCTCGTCGAGTTCGGCGACGACCTCGGCGGCCGGGCGGCCGAGGGTCGCGGTCGCCGTCACCGGCCCGAGGGCGATCTTCTTGAACGCGATCTCCGCGGTGACCGGCAGCGGCACGGCACGGGAGAGCTGGTCCCCGAACGCGGCCAGCACGATCGCCCCGCTGGCCGACTCCCCCAGCGTGAACATGGCACCGGCGTGCGGGCCGCCCACGTGGTTGCGGTATTCGCTCTGGTCCGGAAGGGCCAGCACGGCCTTCTCCGGTGTGGTTTCCAGGTACTCGAGGTTCAGTGTGCGAACCATCGGCACCGTGGCGGCGAGCAACTCGCCGATCGACATCTGATCTGCGCTCATCTCCCCATGTTACCCACGGGTAGCATCTGCTGGCCAGAGCCCCGCGGCGACCGACGTCTCAGGCGAGGCCGGCCGCGGCCCCCTCCGCGCGCCGGGGGCACCGGCGCGCAGTTTGCTACGTCCCTGACAAGACCCGGTGACCGAATCGTGTCCATGGCGGCACTAGGGTGGCTGCCCATGTGGCCAGGACAGCAGCCGCCCGGGGGCGAGCAGAACCCGCAACAGCCGAACAACCCGTACCAGCAGCCGGGGTACCAGCAGCCGAATCCGTACCAGCAGCCCGGCTACCAGCAGGGCAACCCCTACGCGCAGCAGCCGCAGTGGGGTGCCACGGGGCCCATGGGCGCGCCGGAGCCGCCGCGCGGTGGTGGCGGGAACCGGACGAAGGTGGTCGCGATCGTCGCCGCCACGGCTGTCGTGGTGGCCGCCGGTGTGACCGGATTCCTGGTGCTCGGCAAGGACAAGGCCGACGAAAACGAGGCGGGCGGCAAGAACGGCAGGCCGTCCGCGAGCACGTCGTCCACCGGTTCGGGCGCCTCCGCGTCGGCCTCCGCGTCCGCGGACAATCCGCGCGGCGGCGAGGCCGAGCAGCCGACGATCAAGGGCTGGAAGGTCGTCGTCAACCCCAAGTGGGGTACGGCGTTCGACGTGCCGGCGGACTGGGAGGTCCAGGACCCGGGCCTCACGATCGGCTTCGAGGACGACAAGTCGGACGACGCCAAGCCCCTCATCACCATGTCGGCCCCGGCCTTCGACAAGTCGAAGTGGTGCACCTCCGACGACGACAAGGACGGCCGGACCGACGACACGGCGCTGGCCGCGGCGGGCACCAAGGGCGCCAACGGGGCCAAGAGCACTGACGAGATCGCGATCAACACCCCCGCCTGGTGGATCTACGGCGGGTACACGCAGCCGGACAAGAAGACGCTGACCTTCGACAAGAAGGCCACGCCCTTCACCACCACGTCGGGCGTCAAGGGCAGTGTGGGCTGGGCCGAGTCGACGAACACGCCCCGCAAGGGCAAGTGCGCGAGCGACGGCAAGGCGGTCACGTTCGGTTTCAAGAACTCGGCCGGTGACTTCGTCTCGTGGAACTTCTACGGCGCCAAGGGCGTCAAGGACGAGGTTCCCAAGGAGACCATCATGAAGATCCTCGGCACGGTACGGCTGCACGGGGACCCGACGGGCGGCTGAGCGGGTGCGGGGCCGCCCCGGCCCGCGGGCCGGCGGCCCCTCAGCCGATGCCGAACGCTCCGCCCGGGGGCTCGGGTGACGGTACGGCGTCCTCGTCCCGGACCGGTCGCGCGTCGCCGGTGAACTTCCGCAGGGCGGCGCCGTGTTCGACCCGGGCGGGGAACGCGTCGGCGGCGGTGCGCCGGGCCAGGGCGTGGGTGTCGAGGGGGCGGCGGGCGGCGGCGAGCACCGCGTTGCCGAAGCGGCGCCCGCGCAGGACACCCGGTTCGGCGATCAGCACGACCTCATCGAACACCTCGGCGAAGGTGGCGAGTTGGGAGCGCAGGAAGGTGAAGGGCGCGGTGTCCGCGAGGTTGGCGAGGTAGACCCCGTCGTCGCGCAGGACCCGCCCGGCCTCCCGGGCGTAGGTGAGTGTCGTCAGGTGGGCGGGGACCCGTGAGCCGCCGAAGACGTCCGCGACAAGGACGTCCGCGGAGTCGGCGGGGGCGGTTTCCAGCCAGGCCCGGGCGTCAGCCGCGTGCAGCGTGATGCCGGCGCCGCCCGGCAGGGGCAGGTACTCGGCGACCAGCTCCAGCAGGGCGCCGTCGGCCTCGACGACGTCCTGGCGGGAGCCCGGCCGGGTCGCGGCCACGTAGCGGGGCAGGGTGAGGGCGCCCCCGCCGAGATGCAGTACGTCCAGCGGACGGCCGGGCTCGGCGACGGTGTCCAGGACGTGCCCGAGCCGCCGGGTGTACTCGAACTCCAGATGCGCGGGGTCGTCCAGGTCGACGTACGACTGCGGCGACCCGTCGACGGTCAGCAGCCAGGCCCGCCCGCGGTCGATGTCGGGCATCAGCTTTGCGGTCCCGTGGTCGACCGGGCGCAGCACGGGAATCGGCTCGTTCACCGGTCCATTGTGCCGGGGACGCGGACAACGGGGGTCCGGGCCCCCGGCGGTGGCCTGTGCCGGGGGCGCGGACACAGGCATCCGGCCCCCGGCCGCACCGCCGCACCCGGCCCCCGGCCGGCGGGCGTCCCGGCGCGGCGGCGCCCGGCGGTGGACTGTGCCAGGGGCGCGGACGCAGGCGCCCCGAGACCCCGGCCGCACCGCCGCACCCGGCCCCCGGGCGTCGTCCATGCCGGCGAGCGCGGACACAGGCGTCCAGCGTCCCCGGCCGCTTCGCCGTGCCCGGCCCCCGGTCATGCCGGCGAGCGCGGACACACCCATCCCGCCCCCGGCCACACCGCCGCACCCGGCCGGCGGGCGTCCCGGCGCGGCGGCCCCTCGGCCGCCGCCGTGACCAGACGGGTGCCCGCCCCCGGAGGGACAGGCACCCACCCGCCCGTTCTCAGCCGACCGACGTCACCGTGCCGGCGCCGACCGTGCGGCCGCCCTCCCGGACGGCGAACCCGAGCCCGGGCTCCAGCGGGACGTCACGGCCCAGTTCGACCGTCATGGTGACGGTGTCGCCGGGCCGGGCCACGGCCGTCCCGCCGAGGTCGATGTCACCGACCACGTCCGCGGTGCGGATGTAGAACTGCGGCCGGTAGCCGGTGGACACCGGGGTCGTACGGCCCCCTTCACGTGTGGAGAGGACGTAGACCTGCGCGCGGTGAAGCGGCGGCCCGGTACGACGCTGCCGGGCGCCGCGGCCACATGCCCGCGGCGCACCGCGTCACGCGGCACCCCGCGCAGCAGCAGCGCCACGTTGTCCCCCGCCTGCGCCTCCTCCATGGGCTTGCCGAAGGTCTCCACGCCGGTGACCACCGTCTCCACGCCGGCGCCGAGGACCTCGACGCGGTCGCCGACCCGGACCGTGCCGCGCTCGACCGCGCCGGTCACGACCGTGCCCCGGCCGCTGATGGTGAGCACGTTCTCGACCGGCATCAGGAACGGCGCGCCCAGATACCGCTCGGGCATGGGGACGTAGGTGTCCACGGCGTCGAGCAGCGCCTCGACCGAGGCCGTCCAGCGCGGGTCTCCCTCCAGGGCCTTCAGCCCGGAGACCCGGACGACGGGCACGGCGTCGCCGCCGTACCCGTGCGCGCTGAGCAGTTCGCGCACCTCCAGCTCCACCAGGTCGGAGAGCTCCTCGTCGCCGGCGTCCGCCTTGTTGAGGGCGACGACGATGTGGTCGACGCCCACCTGCCGGGCGAGCAGCACGTGTTCGGCGGTCTGCGGCATGATCCCGTCGAGCGCTGAGACGACGAGGATCGCCCCGTCGAGCTGCGCGGCCCCGGTGACCATGTTCTTCACGTAGTCGGCGTGGCCCGGCATGTCCACATGCGCGTAGTGCCGGGTGTCCGTCTCGTACTCGACGTGCGCGATGTTGATGGTGATGCCGCGCGCGGCCTCCTCCGGTGCCCGGTCGATGCGGTCGAACGGGACGAAGGTGGACGCCCCGCGGTCGGCGAGGACCTTGGTGATGGCGGCGGTCAGCGTGGTCTTGCCGTGGTCGACGTGCCCCATGGTGCCGATGTTCAGGTGCGGTTTGGTGCGTACGTACGCCGTCTTGGGCATGGCGGTTCCTCGAAGCTTCTGCGTGGTGGTGCCGAGCGACGGCCCCGGCGCGTCGGGCGCGACCGGGACGGGGACCCCCTGGAGTTGCCGACCCTCCCCCTGCGGGGTCCGCCGGACGATCCGGGAAAGGTCAGCTTCGGGCGCCGTCGACGGCTGCCACGAGAACGGGAACGGCAGCCTTCGGGGCATCCGCGCCTGCGGATGCTGCGAGGAGGAAGGCGTACCGGAACATGACGCCGATCATCGCCGACACCTCGCCCGGCGTCGAATGGTTTTCGGCGGACGACGTGCCCGCCGCCGGGCCGGGCGCGGGTGCCTCGGCCTGTTCGAAATGCCCGCTTCTGTGGCGGTCGTGAGAGGGACCATACGGCGATCACACATGCAAGTCGGTTAGTGTCGCCGGATGCTCGATGCCACCACCCGCTCTGGGGGCACCGCCACGGCTCCTCCCCGGGCCACCGCCACGAAGCTCGCCGTCACCGTCCCCACGGTCGCGCCCGTCCTGCCGACGGGCCTCACCGCCCGCTGCACGAGAGCGCTGCTCTCACCGTGGTCGCGGCTGTCCCTGCTTCTCGCGCTCCTCGTGGCGGCCGCCTCGACCGTGCTCCTGTTCCATCCGCAGCGGCTGCTGTCGGACGGCTGGCCGCCGCAACTCGGCGGAGCCGCCGCCGCGGTGGTCTTCGCCGCGGCCTACGGTCTGTGCACCGTGGCGTTCGTGCCGCGACCGCTGCTGAACCTGGCGGCGGGCGCGTTGTTCGGCACCCAGCTGGGGGTCGGCGCGGCCCTCGCGGGCACGGTGCTCGGGGCCGGCGTCGCCTTCGGGCTGGGCCGGCTCCTCGGCCAGGACGCCCTGCGTCCCCTGCTGCGCGGCCGGTGGCTGCGGGCGGCGGACGGGCAGTTGAGCCGGCACGGCTTCCGCTCGATGCTGGCGGCACGGCTGTTCCCCGGGGTGCCGTTCTGGGCCGCGAACTACTGCGCGGCCGTCTCCCGCATGGGTTACGTCCCGTTCCTGCTCGCGACCGCCCTCGGCTCGATCCCGAACACGGCCGCGTACGTCGTCGCGGGCTCCCGGGCCTCGGCGCCGACCTCGCCCGCCTTCCTGGTGGCGATGGCCTGTATCGCCGCTCCGGCCCTGGTGGGCGCGGTGGTGGCCTGGCGCAAGCGAGACCACCTGCGCGGCCGCTAGAGGTTCACACCGACCTCGGCGGCGTGCCCGGAAGCACCGTTTCGGCTACACGGACTCCAGGATCATCGCGTTGGCGAGGCCGCCCGCCTCGCACATCGTCTGCAGGGCGTAGCGGGCGCCGCGCTCGCGCATCGCGTGCACGAGTGTGGTCGTCAGACGGGTGCCGCTCGCGCCGAGCGGGTGGCCGATGGCGATGGCGCCGCCGTGCACGTTGACCTTCGCGAGGTCGGTACCGGTCTCCTGCCGCCAGGCCAGGACGACGCTGGAGAACGCCTCGTTGACCTCGAACAGGTCGATGTCGTCGAGGCTCAAAGACGCCCGGCGCAGTACCTTCTCGGTGGCCGGGACGACGCCGGTGAGCATCAGGACCGGGTCGGAGCCGGTGACCGCGAAGCTGTGCAGCCGGGCGAGCGGGCGCAGGCCGAGCCGGGCCGCCGTCTCGCTGGAGGTGATGAGGACCGCGGAGGCGCCGTCGTTGACCGGGCTGGCGTTGCCCGCGGTGACGTTCCACTCGATCTGCGGGAAGCGCTCGGCGAATTCCGGGTCGTGGTAGGCGGGTTCGAGGCCGGCGAGGATCTCGGTGGTGCTGCCCGGCCGTACGCACTCGTCGCGGGTGACGCCGTCGAGGGGGGCCACCTCGGCGTCGAACAGGCCGGCGTCCCAGGCCGCGGCGGCCTTGCGGTGCGAGGAGACCGCGAAGGCGTCCATCTCCTCGCGCGAGAGCGACCACTTGGCGGCGATGAGTTCGGCGCTGATGCCCTGCGGGACGAGTCCCTCCCGGTAGCGCTCGGCGACGCCGGGGCCGAACGGGTCCTTGCCGGGCGGCACGTTGGACCACATGGGCACCCGGCTCATCGACTCGACACCGCAGGCGACGACGAGGTCGTACGCGCCCGCCATGACGCCCTGCGCCGCGAAGTGCACGGCCTGCTGGGAGGAGCCGCACTGCCGGTCCACCGTGGTCGCCGGGACGGTCTCCGGGAAGCCCGCCGACAAGGCGGCGTAGCGGGTGGTGTTCATGGCCTGCTCGCCGACCTGGTCGACGGTGCCGCCGATGACGTCGTCGATCAGGGCGGGATCCACTCCGGAGCGCTCGACGAGGGTGCGCAGGGTGTGGGCGAGGAGTTCGACGGGGTGGACGTGCGCGAGGGCGCCGTTCGGCTTGCCCTTGCCCACGGGGGTGCGTACGGCTTCGACGATGACTGCGTCACGCATGGTGCGGGCCTCCTTGGCCGCCCGGGCGGTGACCGGGGCGATTACCGGTGAGTAGGAAATCCGAACTCACCATAACGCCGTGAGTTGGAAAATCAAACCCTTCAGCGCATGGCGGTCGCACCGGCGAGTTGGAAAACCGGACTCCCGCCTAGACTGGGCCTCATGGCCGCTCCCAAGGACCCGCGCCCCTGCTCCATCGCCGACGCGCTCGCGCTCGTCGGGGAGAAGTACTCCCTGCTCGTCCTGCGCGAGGTCTGCCTCGGCAACAGCCGCTTCGACCAACTCGTCCGCAACACCGGCGCACCGCGCGACATCCTGGCCACCCGGCTGCGCCGCCTGGTCGACGCGGGCATCCTCGACAAGCGCGCCTACAGTGAACGGCCGCCGCGCTTCGAGTACCGGCCCACGCGGGCGGGGCTCGAACTGGAGCCGGTCCTGATGACCCTCATGGCGTGGGGCGACCGCCATCTCCGCCCGGACGGCGAACGCCCCATGGTGATCGAGCACTCCTGCGGCAGCGAACTGACGCCCGTCGTCACCTGCCGGGCCTGCGGCGACGCCGTGCACCACGAGGACCTCACGGCCCACCCGCTGGCCCCCGGCTGGACGGTCCAGGGACCGGCGGCGGCCTGAACGCCCCGCACCCGCGCCCCTCCTGCCGAACAGCTCCGCCCGTGGCGGCAGATGGCAAAGCATTCACCAAGCCCCTGTGCCGGGCATGTCATCCCGGGGCGCTACGCTCCCCCGTAGACACCCGCGATCACCGGGCCCGGCGGGCGGGTGCGTCCCGCGGCCCTTCCCCCATCAGCGCTTGGACTCCGTAACCTCATGTCTTGGTTTGAATCCCTCATCCTCGGACTCGTCCAGGGGCTGACCGAGTTCCTTCCCGTCTCCTCCAGCGCGCACCTGCGGCTGACCGCGGCGTTCTCCGGCTGGGAGGACCCGGGGGCGGCCTTCACCGCGATCACCCAGATCGGCACGGAGGCAGCCGTACTGATCTACTTCCGCAAGGACATCGCGCGGATCCTCGCGGCCTGGGCCCGCTCACTCACCAGCAAGGCGATGCGCCAGGACCACGACGCCCAGATGGGCTGGCTGGTCATCGTCGGCTCGATCCCCATCGGCGTGCTGGGCGTGACGCTCAAGGACCAGATCGAGGGGCCGTTCCGGGACCTGCGGATCACCGCGACCATGCTGATCGTGATGGGTGTCGTCCTCGGCGTGGCCGACCGGATGGCGGCACGCGACGAGACCGGCGGCCGCCACCGCGCACCCAAGCAGCGCAAGGTCCTCCAGGACCTGAGCGTGAAGGACGGCCTGATCTTCGGCCTGTGCCAGGCCATGGCCCTGATCCCCGGCGTCTCCCGCTCCGGGGCCACGATCAGCGGCGGCCTCCTCATGGGGTACAAGCGGGAGGCCGCGGCCCGGTACTCCTTCCTCCTCGCCATCCCCGCGGTGCTCGCCTCGGGCCTCTTCGAGCTGAAGGACGCGGTGGGCAGCGGTCACGTGTCGTGGGGGCCCACCGCCTTCGCGACGGTCATCGCCTTCGTGTCCGGATACGCCGTGATCGCGTGGTTCATGAAATTCATCACGACCAAGAGCTTCATGCCGTTCGTCTGGTACCGCATCGCACTCGGCGTCGTCATCATCGTTCTGGTCGCGGCCGGCACCCTGAGCCCGCACGCGGCGGAGTCGGCGGGCTGACCCGCCGGCTCCGGCTCCGAGATTCTCCCGTGACCAAGCCCATACGGGATCAGTAGCCGTCCGGTAGCGGACTGTCAGTGCTTGCGCCTAGGCTTGGCCGCATGTTCCCCGATTCCGACCCCCCTGGTTCCGTACGGTCCGCCGCCCAGGTCAACGAGCAGATCCGCGCCCTGTGGATGCGCGCGGGCGGCTCGCTGACGGCACAGGAGCGGGTGGCCTACGAGCGGTTGGTGGTCGAGTGGGCGGCGGCGATGCGGGGCGAGGTCGTCAAGGCGGCCTGAGACCGGCCGGCGCGCACCCCGGAACACCGCACTCTCACGGCAGGACCCAGTGGACCACCTCAGCAGCGTCCCGCCACGGCGCGGCCTCGTCATATTCCTCAACGGCACGTCCAGTTCGGGCAAGTCGAGCATCGCCGCCGAACTGCTCGCGATGCTCGACGAACCGTACTTCCACATGCCCGTCGACGCGTTCCACGCGATGCGCTCCCGCGGCGAGGTCCCGCCGGACCGGCTCGCCGCCGTGCTGCACCGCACCTGGCAGGGCTACCACCGGGCGGTCGCCGGCATGGCCGCCGCGGGCAACAACGTCGTCATGGACCACGTGCTGAGCGCCGAGTGGCGCCTCACGGACTGCCTCGCGCTGTTCGAGCCGCAGGACGTCGTACTGGTCGGTGTGCACTGCCCGTTGCCCGAGCTGGAGCGCCGCGAACGCGAGCGTGGCGACCGGCCGCCCGGCCTCGCCGCGCGTCAGCTGGAACAGGTGCACGCCCATGGCGTCTACGACGCCGAGTGCGACACCAGCCGCTCCAGCCCCCAGGAATGCGCCCGCCGCATCAGGGACTTCCTCACCGCGCGACCCACGCCGACCGCCTTCCAGCGGCTGCGCGCCGCCCGCTGAGCGTCACCGCCCGCCAGACACCCGCAGCACCGCGCCGGTCGCGTAGGACGCGTCCGGCGACAGCAGCCACGCGATCGCGGCGGCGATCTCCTCCGACCGGCCCGGTCGCCGCAGCGGAATCGAGGCGGCGGCACGCGCCGCCCGGTCCGGCGCACCCATCGCGGCGTGCATCCCGGTGTCCACGACGCCCGGCGCGACCGCGTTGACGCGCACCCCGTCCGGGCCGAGTTCCTTGGCCAGGCCCAGGGTCAGGGCGTCGACGGCCGCCTTCGTCGCGGCGTAGTGGACGTACTCGCCGGGACTGCCGAGGGTGGCGGCGGCCGAGGAGACGTTCACGATCACGCCGGCTCCGCGCGGGGTCATGAGCTGCGCGGCCCGGCGCGAACACAGCAGTACGCCCAGCAGGTTGACGTCCAGAACCCGGCGCAGGTCGGCGGCGTCGGTGTCGGCGAGCCGGCCGAGCGGCCCGGTCACCCCGGCGTTGTTCACCAGGCCCGTCACCGGCCCGAGCCGCAGCTCGGCGGTGTCGAAGAGCCGCTCGACGTCCGCCTCGACGGACGTGTCCCCGGCCACGGTGACACACCGGCCGCCCGCCCCGCGCACCTCGTCCGCCACCGCCTCCGCGGCCTGGGTGTCCCGGACGTACCCCAGCACCAGGTCGTGCCCGTCCGCGGCCAGCCGCCGACAGGTCGCGGCGCCGATCCCCCTGCTGCCCCCGGTGACCACCGTGACGGGCCGACGTGTCATGACTCCTCCAGGTTCAGTGCGTGATCGATCATCGATCACCCTAGTCGCGGTGGCGGGACGAGCCCGTACGAGGCCGATTGTCGCGACCCGCCCCTTGGCGGGACCCGGTCCATGCCCAACACTGAGCCGATGACGCAGCGTGTGGAGCTCGCGACCGTGATGGACCGACTGGCTGTCGACGAACTGATCACCGACTACGCCGCGGCGGTGGACGACGGCGACTGGGAGGCGTACCGGGCGCTGTTCGCACCCGCCGGGCGCGCGGACTACCGCTCGGCGGGGGGTGTCGAGGGGGACGCCGGGATGGTCGTCGCGTGGCTCGCGGAGAGCATGCGGCTGTTCGCGATGCGCCAGCACCTCATCGTCAACCGCAGGATCAGCTTCGGGGTCCACGACCAGGACGCGGGCGACACCGCCCAGGTCCGGGCCGACTACGTGAATCCGATGCGGTTCGCCGCGGACGAAGAACCGGCGGCCGCGCCGGACTTCGTGTGCGGCGGACGGTACGCCTTCGGGCTGCTGCGCACGGACGACGGGTGGCGGCTGCGCGCGGTGGTCGTCCAGGAGAAGTGGCGCCGTCTGCCCGAACAGCGGCCCGCACCTGTGGTCAACTGAAACCGGCGTCCGCCGTCCTCGATCGTCGCCGGCACGCACACTCGGGCCATCCGCTGGGTAGAGGAGCGCCGTATGAGAACCTTCGGCCACCGGCCCGCCCTCGCCCTGCGACGATCGACGACCGCCGCATCCGCCCCGTCCGCCGCTTCCACCGCTTCCACCGCTTCCGCGGCGCCCGCCGTGTCCGCCCCGTCCACCACGGAGAGATGGCTCGCCTCGCCGTGGCGGCGTTCGGCTGTCGCCGCGCTCGCGGGCGCCCTGCCCGTACTCGCCTTTCCCGCCCCCTCGCTGTGGTGGTTCGCCTACGTCGCACTGGTCCCGTGGATCGCGCTGGCCCGCTCCGCACCGACCGGCAGACGGGCGGCCCACGACGGCTGGAGCGGCGGCTTCGGCTTCATGCTGGCGATGCACCACTGGCTGCTGCCCAGCCTGAACGTGTTCACGTTCGTCATCGCGGCCCTGCTCGGCGCGCTGTGGGCCCCGTGGGGCGCGCTCGTGCGCCGGTTCCTGGCCGCGACCCCCACCCGCGGCCAGGTCGCGGGCGCCCTGCTCGTGCTGCCCTCGGGGTGGCTCGGCGTCGAACTGGTCCGTTCCTGGCAGGGACTCGGCGGCCCCTGGGGCATGCTCGGCGCCAGCCAGTGGCAACTGGAGCCGGCGCTGCGGCTCGCCTCGGTCGGCGGGGTGTGGCTGCTGAGCTTTCTGGTGGTGGCGGTCAACGTCGCGGTCGCCGTGCTGGTGTCGGTCCGCGAGTCCCGGGTGCCCGCCGTGGCCGGCCTGGTCGCGACCGCCGCCGCCACCTCGGCGGCGTGGGTGTGGTCGCCGCGTCCCGACGTCGACAGCGAGATCCGGATAGCCGTGGTGCAGCCGGGTGTCGTGGCCGGACTCGACAGCGGCGACCGCCGGTTCGACCGTGAGGAGCAGCTCACCCGCCGGCTGGTCGGGCAGGACGCAGACCTGATCGTCTGGGGTGAGAGCAGTGTCGGTTTCGACCTGGGTGAACGGCCGGACCTGGCCGGGCGGATCGCGGCTCTCTCCCGGGCGACCGGCGCCGACGTCCTGGTCAACGTGGACGCCCGGCGCTCCGACAAGCCGGGCATCTACAAGAGTTCGGTCCTCGTCGGCCCGCGCGGCCTCACCGGCGACCGCTACGACAAGATGCGGCTGGTCCCCTTCGGCGAGTACGTTCCGGCGCGTTCCCTGCTCGGCTGGGCGACCTCCGTCGGCAAGGCGGCCGGCGAGGACCGCCGGCGCGGCACGGAGCAGGTGGTGATGAACGTCGGGCACGGGCTGCGCGTCGGGCCGATGGTGTGCTTCGAGACCGCGTTCCCCGACATGAGTCGCCATCTCGCCGAGGACGGGGCCGACGTCCTGGTCGCGCAGTCCTCGACCTCGACGTTCCAGGGCTCCTGGGCTCCCGAGCAGCACGCCTCGCTGGCCGCGCTGCGGGCCGCCGAGACGGGCCGGCCCATGGTGCACGCGACGTTGACGGGGGTGTCGGCCGTCTACGGACCGAGCGGGCAGCGCCTCGGCCCGTGGCTCGGCACCGACAGCAGCACCGCCCGGGTCTACACCGTCCCGCTGGCGCACGGCATCACCCCGTACGTCCGCTTCGGTGACTGGCCGGCGCACGCGGCGCTGCTGATCCTCGCCGCGTGGTGTACGGCCGAGGGCGCGCGGACCCTGCGGCTCAGGCGGCTCGCTCCTGAACCGCTCGGACCACCCGCTCACACAGTTCGTGAGTCGCCAGCGCGTCCCGGGCACTGAGCACCCTGCCCGCGCGCACGGCGTCGAGGAAGGCCAGCACCGCCTGTTCGATGCCTCGCTGCCGGGCCACCGGCACCCAGTCCCCGCGCCGCCGCAGGGTCGGCTGCCCCTTGTGGTCGATCACCTCGGCGAGGTTGAGCACCTGCCGCTTGGTGTCCTGCCCGGACACCTCGAGGATCTCCTCCGCCGAACCGCTGAGCCGGTTCATCACGCCGAGCGCGGTGAAGCCGTCGGCGGAGAGCTGCAGCACCACGTGGTGCAGCAGGCCGTCGACCACCCGGGCGCGCACGGTGACGTCGTCGACCGGTCCCGGCACCAGGAAGCGCAGGGTGTCGACGACGTGGATGAAGTCGTCGAGGATCATCGTCCGCGGTTCCTCGGGCAGGCCGACGCGGTTCTTCTGCAGGACGATCAGTTCGCGCGGGTGCTCGGCGCACTGCGCGTAGGCGGGGGCGTGACGCCGGTTGAAGCCGACGGCGAGGCTGGTGCGCTGCCGCTCGGCGAGTGCCACCAGCCGCTCGGAGTCGGCGAGTTCGTAGGCGAGCGGCTTGTCGACGTAGGTCGGTACCCCGGCGTCGAGGAGACGGGTGACGATCTCCGGGTGGACGCTGGTGGGCGCGTGCACGAACGCGGCGTCGAGGTCCTGCGCGAGGAGGGCGTCCAGGTCCACATGGCGTTGCGCGCCCGGCAGGTGGAGTTCGTCGGCGACGCGGGCCAGCGTGGCGGGGGTCCGGGTCTGCAGGTGCAGTTCGACTCCGGCCTGTACGGCGAGGACGGGCAGGTACGCCTTCCGCGCGATGTCGCCGAGTCCGATGCAGCCGACCTTCACTTGCTCTCCTTCACCGGTTGCCTGCTGGGGACTCGGAAGCATACGGGGGCGCGGGGGCCGGTGACCGGGGGCGCCAGGCCGGGCGCCTGCGGGCCGCTGCGGTCCGGCGGCCGGGGCGGAGGGGCCGCGGCCGGAACGGCCGGAGCCACCAGTGCGTCGGCGGGGGCTCGCGGGTGGGCGGCGGCCCGGCGGCGGTCATGCGGGTGGGCGGGAGCCCGTCGACGGTCATGCGGGTGGGCGGGAGCCCGTCGACGTCATGCAGGTGGGCGGCGGCCCGCCCCGTGGGGGAGAAAAACAGCGGGTGTTCTCCGCCGCGTCGGGTCACGATGTGGGGATGACGACGCAGCGCAGCGAACCCGCCCAGAACGCCGATGAACGCACCATGCTCGAAGGCTGGCTGGACTACCACCGCGAGACCCTGGCGTGGAAGTGCGAGGGACTGACCGACGCCCAGCTCAGGACCGCCTCGGTGGAGCCGTCCACGCTGTCCCTGATGGGACTGGTGCGGCACATGGCCGAGGTGGAGCGGAACTGGTTCCGCAGGATCCTCACGGGGGAGGACCCGGGGGCGATCTACTACACCCACGAGGACCCGGACGGCGAGTTCCACCTCACCGAGGCGGACACCTGGGCGGAGGCCCGCGCCACCTGGCAGGGCGAGATCGAGACCGCCCGGCGGCTCGCGGCCGGCCTGGCTCTCGACGACCTCTCCCAGGGCAGAAGCCGTGCCACCGGCGAGCCCTTCAGCCTCCGCTGGATCTACACCCACATGATCGAGGAGTACGCCCGCCACAACGGTCACGCCGACCTGATCCGCGAGCGCGTCGACGGCGCCACCGGAGACTGACCCGGACGCGGGACCGGGCGCGGGACCGGGAACCTCGGACGCGGGCCCCTGCCACGCCGCCGCCCCCGTCGCCGTCATCCCCGTCACCCCCGCGCCCTCCGTAAGGGGCGGGAGATCACCCGTGTGGGGCAACCTGCGCCGGTCCGCTGTCCCGATGCCGGCCCGAACCAGCAGAGTGGCGCGGGTGCATCGAACGACGACCACCGCAACGCTCCTGGCCGCCGTGGCCGTGTCGGCCCTGTCCGGCTGTGTGACGGTCCAGCGCCCGCCCGTGTCGGGGCCACCCGCCGCCCAGCCGTCGGCGCCCCGCACGGACGGCCGGGACGAGCCGCAGATCGTGCAGGCGCCGGCCAGGGAGGCCCTGGAGCTCATCGGCCCCTCCCCCCGTCCGCGGACGGACGCCCCCGCACCGCGCCGGGCGGCGCCACCCGCCGCCGTGGAGCGGCAGCCCGCTCCGCTCCGGCACCCGCATCCCCGCACACCGGTCGCGCCGCCCCGGCAGCCGCGGCGGCCACGCGTCGCGATCCCGGACGTCTCGGAGTCCGTCCGCGCGACCGTGAGGCGGCACACCGACGTCTGCGCGCTCGGCAGACAGTTCGGCGGCTGGCAGCCGGACAGCCCCGAGGCCGTCATCTGCGGGCGCGCCTACCAGCACTGAGGCCGCAGAGCCGGCCCGCAGACAGGGCAGCGAAGGCGGAGCAGGCAGAGACAGAGTGACGGTCAGGACGGGCAGGGCGGTCAGGGCCGCCCCCACCCGCCCCCGTCCGTGCCGCTGCCGTCCCCCAGGCGCAGCTCCAGGCGGCTGATCGCGGCCCGCACCCCGTCGCCGTAGGTGTCGTCGGCGAGGGCGTCAGCGGCGCCGCGGGCGCGGCGCAGATGGGTGCGGGCGACCTCGGACCGGCCGAGTTTCACGTAGTCGGCGGCGAGGTTCAGGTGCAGGGAGGGGTACAGGGCGCGGACGGCGAGCGCGGCCCGGTGCTCGGCGAGCCGGTCGGCCGTGAGCTCCTCGGCGGCCGTCAGCGCCCGCAGATCCCAGGCGAGTTCGTCGAAGGGGTCGTCCTGTGTGTCGGCCAGGTAGTGCGCGAGGGTGCACCGGTGCAGCGGGTCGCCGTCCTCACCGATCTCCGCCCACAGGCCGAGGAAGCGGTGCCGGGCCTCCTCGCGGTCGCCCGCGTGATGCAGGATGACGACCTGTCCGATCCGTGTCATCACGGCATCTGCGGCCGCCCGCTCCTGACGCTCCGCCACCCTGTCCTCCGCGCGCTCGTCGGCTGTCCCTCCCGACGCTAGCGCCGGCCACTGGCAATCCCCGTCAGGCCGCACCGGGCCGGCTCCGCGGGAACCGGCCCGGCGGCACTCAGCCGAGGTCCGGGATGCGCCAGTCGATCGGCTCGTGGCCCTGCGCCGCGATCGCCTCGTCGATCTGCGTGAACGGGCGGGAGCCGAAGAACTTCTTCGCCGACAGCGGTGACGGGTGTGCGCCCTTGACCACGATGTGCCGCGTCTCGTCGATCAGGGGGAGCTTCTTCTGCGCGTAGTTGCCCCACAGCACGAACACCGCCGGATCGGGCCGGTCGGCCACCGCGCGGATCACCGCGTCGGTGAACCTCTCCCAGCCCTTGCCCTTGTGCGAGTTGGCCTCGCCGCCGCGGACGGTGAGCACCGCGTTGAGCAGCAGCACGCCCTGCCGGGCCCACGGCATCAGGTAGCCGTTGTCCGGCACGGGCAGGCCGAGCTCCTCCTTCATCTCCTTGTAGATGTTGCGCAGGGAGGGCGGTGTCCGCACCCCGGGCCGCACCGAGAAGCACAGCCCGTGGCCCTGGCCCTCGCCGTGGTACGGGTCCTGGCCGAGGACGAGGACCTTCACGCTCTCGTACGGGGTGGCCTCCAGCGCGGCGAAGACCTCCTCGCGCGGCGGGTGGACGGGACCCTTCGCCCGCTCCTCCTCGACGAACTCCGTCAGCTCCTTGAAGTAGGGCTGCTGGAGCTCGTCGCCCAGGACCCCGCGCCAGGACTCGGGCAGCATGGCGATGTCGGTCACGTCAACTTCCTCACGGTGTGCGGCGACTGCGGGGTGCGATCGCTTCCAGGCCACAGAACCTACAGGCGGCCACTGACAACCGGCACCGCGGTCGCGGCGACTCCGTTCCTACCAGCTGGTCTTGCGGGACAGCTCCCACATCGTCATGATCGTCGACGGGTCCAGGGCCCGTTCGGCGCCGGAGATGTCGACGCTCGCCGCCACGAACTGCCGGCCCTGCCACAGCGGCAGCAGCCGGGCGTCGTCCACGAGGATCTGCTGCGCCTCCTCGAAGTCCTTCACCACGTTGCCGCGGTCGCTCTCGCCTCGTGAGCGGGGCAGCAGCACATCGGTGATCTTCGGTGCCGCGTAGGGGGTGCCGAGCGCGTTCCGCGCGCCGACGAACGGGGCGATGAAGTTCTCGGCGTCCGGGAAGTCGGGGAACCAGCCGCGTCCGAAGACCGGGTACTCGCCCTTCTGGTAGCCCTCGACGTACGTCTTCCAGGGCCGGCTCCTGAGGGTGATGGTGAAGAGGCCGGAGTCCTCCAGCTGGGCCTTGAGCTCCTTGAACTCCTGGGCCGTCTCGGAGCCGTACCGGTCGCTCGTGTACCAGAGGGTGAGCGGCACGCGCTGGGTGATGCCCGCCTCGGACAGGAGCCGGCGGGCCTTGGAGGTGCTGGGGTCGCCGTAGTCGTCGAAGAAGCCGGTGGTGTGGCCGGTGAGTCCCTTGGGGACCATCGAGTACAGCGGGTCCACGGTGCCCTTGTAGATCTTGTGCGAGATCGCTCCGCGGTCGACGAGCTGGGCGACGGCCCGGCGGACGGCGGTCTTGCCCGCCCAGGGGTCCTTGGGGTTGAACACCAGGTAGTTGATGTCGGTGCCGGAGCCCTCGATCAGCTGGAGCTCGCCGTCGGAGTTCCTGGACTGGAGGGCGACGATGTCGTCGGCGGCCAGGCCGCGGTACGTCACGTCGATCTGCTTGTCCCGCAGCGCCCTGACCATGGTGGCGGAGTCCTGGAAGTACCGGATGGTCACCGCGTCGTTCCTGCGCTGGGCGAAGCCCCGGTACGTGTCGTTGCGGACGAGCTCGGCCTTCTTGCCCTCCTGGTACGTCCGCAGCCGGTACGGCCCGGACCCGGACACCTTGTCGTCCTCGCGGAGCGAGCCGGCGGGGTAGTCGTCGGGGTCGACCAGGGACATGGCGGGCGTGGCCAGCACGAACGGGAAGGTGGCGTCGGGCTTGTTGAGGTGGAAGACGACCTGGCGGCTGCCGAGCACCTGCACGCGGTCGAGGCTGCCGAGCAGCCCGGCGGGACCGCCGGAGACGCCGATCTTCCTGATCCGGTCGATCGAGTGCTTCACGGCCTGCGCGTCGAGGACGTCCCCGTCGGCGAACTTCAGGCCCTGGCGCAGTTCACAGCTGTACGTCGTGTTGGAACCGTCGGTGAAGCGGCAGCTCTCGGCGGCGTCGGGCTGGGGCGTCGTCGAGCCCGTCGGATAGGCGAGCAGCGTCTGGAAGACGTTGCGGAACAGTTCCCACGAGCCGTCCCAGGACGCGGCCGGGTCCAGCGTGCTGGGGGCGCTGGTGGTGCCCACCACGATCGGCCCCTGGTCCTTGGACGAGCCGGACGACAGGACGCCGCATCCGGCCACCAGGGACGATATGGACGCGATGGCCGCCACCCGCCGCAGGCCTCGGTTCCGGTTGAACACGCGCACGCTCCTCGATCTGCCGTACCAAGGGTCGGCAGACCATACCGCAGCGTTACGGCCCGTCAACCTCCCCTGAAACGGGCTTTCTGATCGCCGCGGCGATGACGACGTTGTCATCGGGCTGTGCGGTTTCTGTGCACCGGCACGGGCGCCGTCCACGGTCGACGGACGCCCGTGCCGGGGCCGGAGAGGTCAGCCCACGCCGGCGTTGAGGAAGATCCCGCCGTCGACGACGAGCGTCTGTCCGGTGATCCAGTCGGACTGTCCAGACGTCAGGAACGCGGCGGCGCCGCCGATGTCGGAGGGCACTCCGAGGCGGGCCAGCGGGTAGGCCGCGGCGGCCTCGGCCTCCCGGCCCTCGTACAGGGCGGAGGCGAACTTGGTCTTCACGACCGCCGGGGCGATCGAGTTGACCCGCACGCCGGGGGCGAACTCGTGGGCCAGCTGCAGGGTCAGGTTGATCATCGCGGCCTTGCTGACGCCGTACGCGCCGATGAAGGGCGAGGCGGAGACGCCCGCGACGGAGGCGATGTTGACGATCGCGCCCCCGTTGTCCTTCTGCCACGCGTGCCAGGTCCGCTGGGCGAAGCCG
The DNA here is from genome assembly GCF_056435735.1 of Streptomyces sp. NPDC043878. Classification (NCBI taxonomy): domain Bacteria; kingdom Bacillati; phylum Actinomycetota; class Actinomycetes; order Kitasatosporales; family Streptomycetaceae; genus Streptomyces; species Streptomyces sp. NPDC043878. Next base: position 57,798 of record NZ_JBWKDW010000015.1, on the reverse strand, counting down.
AGCGCGGAGATCACGTTGGTCTCGAAGACCTTGCGCGCCACGTTCAGGTCGAGGTCGGCGATCGGCCCGAACACCGGGTTCGTACCGGCGTTGTTGACCAGGAAGTCGACGCGGCCGAAGGCCTCCATGGTGCGCTCGACGGCGGTGGCCTGGTGGGCCTCGTCGTGCGCCTTGCCGGCGACGCCGATGACCCGGTCGGCGCCGAGCGCCTCGACGGCCTCCTTGAGGGCGTCCTCGTTGCGGCCCGTGATGCAGACGCGGTCGCCCCGGGCGATGAACGCCTCGGCGACGCCGTAGCCGATTCCGCGGCTGGCGCCCGTGACGAGGGCGACCTTGCCGGAGAGTTCAGGCAGAGCAGTCATGTCGGTTCTCCTCCGGCCCTAGTCGAGCGGTCCGCCGGCGACGTACAGCACCTGGCCGGAGACGAACCCGGCCGCCTCGCCCGTGAAGAAGGCGATCGCGTTGGCGATGTCGTCCGGCTCGCCGACGCGGGCCACGGGGATCTGGGTGGCGGCCGCGGCCTTGAAGTCCTCGAAGCCCATGCCCACGCGCGCGGCGGTGGCGGCGGTCATGTCGGTGGCGATGAAGCCGGGGGCGACGGAGTTGGCGGTGATGCCGAACTTGCCGAGTTCCTTGGCCAGGGTCTTGGTGAAGCCCTGCAGACCGGCCTTGGCGGCGGAGTAGTTGGCCTGGCCCCGGTTGCCGAGGGCGGAGGACGAGGACAGGTTGACGATACGGCCGAAGCCGGCGTCGACCATGTGCTTCTGGACGGCCTTGGCCATCAGGAAGGCGCCGCGCAGGTGCACGTTCATGACCGTGTCCCAGTCGCCGGCGCTCATCTTGAACAGCAGGTTGTCGCGCAGGACGCCCGCGTTGTTGACGAGGATGGTCGGTGCGCCGAGTTCGGCGGCGACGCGTGCGATCGCGGCCTCGACCTGTGCCTCGTCGGAGACGTCCGCGCCGACCGCGAGGGCCCTGCCGCCCGCCGCGGTGATCTTCTCGACGGTGTCCTTGCAGGCGGCCTCGTCGAGGTCGATCACCGCGACGGCGCGGCCCTCGGCGGCCAGTCGTACGGCGGTGGCGGCGCCGATGCCGCGCGCCCCGCCGGTGACCACGGCGACCCGCTGCTCAGTGGTGGACATTGCTGGTTCTCCTCGCCCTTGAGAAAGTACGCCCATCTGGTGAGCGACCGCTTAGTACCTTCAGCAGACGTGACGCTAGAAGCCCTGGCACCCGGTGTCAACGTCACACGAGCGGGGTGTGATCCATTACCTCACCAGCAGGTCGAGCAACCGCTCCGCCTCGGCCGCCGGATCGGCGGTCAGACCGGTGTGCACGGGCCCGGGCTGGACGACCGTCGAGCGGGGCGCGATGAGCCAGCGGAAGCGCCGTCCGGCGTCGTCGGACGCGGCCTGTCCCGCCGCCGTACCACCGGCGCACACCCCCTCGACGGCGCGCAGCGCCGCCCGGACGCCGGCCACGTCGGCGGCCGGGTCGAGGGCCAGCAGCCTGCTCTCGTCGAGGTGCGTGCGCACACCGACGTAGGTCGCGGCCCGGCAGTACACGAGCACTCCCGCGTTGATGCACTCGCCGCGCTCCACCCGGGGCACGACCCGCAGCACGGCGTACTCGTAGACGTTGCGGTCGCTCACTTGTCCCCCTCGATGCGCTCGTGGACGCGGGCGGCCCGCGCGAGCAGCGGCCGGGCGTAGGCCCGTCGCAGGTCCTCCGGCGTGGCGAAGCCGGGCTCGTCGGCCAGCCAGACGTCCGGGACCGCGGCGGTGACCTCGGCCAGGAGTTCCTCGGTGACCAGCGGGGCCAGTGCGGCGGCGGCGGCCGCGACGTCCGGCGCGAAGGGCCGCAGGGCGTGGTCGGAGATGTCGTAGGGGCGGGCCGCGGAGGTCTCCGCTCCACGCCAGCTGTGGTGCCAGATCATGGTCGCGCCGTGGTCGATGAGCCACACCTCGCCGCGTCGCACCAGCAGGTTCGGGTTGCGCCAGGAGCGGTCGACGTTGTTGACGAGCGCGTCGAACCAGACGATCCGGCCCGCCTCCTCGGCGCTCACCGCGAAGGCGAGGGGGTCGAAGCCGAACGCGCCGGACAGGAAGTCCATGCCGAGGTTGGTGCCGCCGCTGGACTTGAGCAGCTCCTGCACCTCCTGGTCGGGCTCACCGAGACCCAGCACGGGATCGAGGTCGATCGTCACCAGCCGGGGCACCCGGAAGCCCAGCCGCCGGGCCAGTTCCCCGCAGACGACCTCGGCGACCAGCGTCTTGCGGCCCTGGCCGGCGCCGGTGAACTTCATGACGTACGTCCCGAGGTCGTCGGCCTCGACGAGTCCCGGCAGCGAGCCGCCCTCACGCAGGGGCGTGATGTAGCGGGTCACGGTGACTTCCTTGAGCATCGCCCCAGGCTACTGGGGCGATCACGGCCCCCGGACGCCGGCCGCGCACCATCTGGGCGGCGGTCTGAACAGCGGGTACCGGCGGCCCGTACTGCTTGACGGATCAACGGACATCCGAGGAAGGGAACGTCAGCATGACCAGCGAATCGGTACAGCCCACCGCAGGCCCCAGCCGCCGCACCGTCGTGGCGGCGGTGGGAGCGGCGGGGGTCGCCGTCGCGCTGACGGCGTGCGGCTCGGAGGACAAGAAGGACAGCGCGTCCGCCTCGGGCGAGACCATCGCCAAGACCTCGGACATCCCCGAGGGCGGCGGCAAGATATTCAACGACGCCGGGGTGGTGGTCACCCAGCCGACGGCGGGCAAGTTCAAGGCCTTCTCGTACAAGTGCACGCACGCGGGCTGCCCGGTGACGAAGGTGGCCGACGGCGTCATCGTCTGTCCGTGCCACCACAGCGAGTTCTCCATCGAGGACGGCAGCGTCAAGAAGGTCCCCGCGACCAAGCCGCTGCCGGCCGTCGCGATCACCGTGGCGGGCGAGGACATCAAGCTGGCGTGAGCGTCAGCCGCGTGCCGCCCGCCGTGGCCGGCTGAGACAGCCGAGCACGTCGTCGGTGCTCACGCAGGTCGCCACGAGGGCGAGCGTGTGGCGGATCATCGCGGGGGTGTAGTCGGAGGGCACCCCCGCGACGGCGTCCGTCGGCACGACGACGGTGTAGCCGAGGTTCACGGCGTCGAAGACGGCGGCCGGCACCGCCACGTTGGCCGAGACGCCGGTCACGACCAGGGTGCGGCAGCCCAGGTTGCGCAGCAGCGCGTCGACCTCGGTGCCGTGGATCGGCGACACCCCGTGGAGCCGCCGTACGACGATGTCCTGCTCGGCGACCTCGATCGGGGCGGCCACCCGGACCGCGTCGGTGCCCGTTAACTGCTGGACGGGCAGCCGTTCGGCCGCGCGGAACAGCCGGGCGTTGCGGCTCGCGCCCCGGCCGTCCGGGCGGCGCTCGGCGATGGCGTGGATCACCTGGATCCCGTTGCCGTGCGCGGCGGCGACCAGCCGGGCGATGCGGGCGAGGGTGCCTGAGGAGCGTGCCTCACGGGCCAGTTCGGGCAGCGCGCTGTCCGGGCCCACCACGCCCTGCTGGCACTCGACGGTGAGCAGAACGGTGCTCGTGGGATCGAGGAGGTCGCTGAGCTGTTCGCGCGACGGCATGATGCCCCCTGGTCGCCGGTGGCGTGGGCGGGCGAGACTAACCACCATTGCGTGGGGACGGAAGACGACCCATCCTTTTCTGACGTGATGTCAGAGGATCTCCTCTGGCACGACGTGAGAGATAGAGGGGGCCGCATGACCGTCGCTCAACGCCGGGGCCGGAAGATCATGATGACGCCGGGCGAGCTGGACGAGTTCCTCACCAGCCAGCGCACCTGCCGGGTCGCCACCGTCTCGACCGACGGAGCCCCGCACGTGAGTGCCCTCTGGTTCGCCTGGGACGGCACCTCGCTGTGGCTGTACTCCGTGGTGCGCAGCAAGCGCTGGGCCGACCTGTGCCGCGACCCGCGGGTGGCGATCGTGGTCGACACCGGCGAGGAGTACGACGACCTGCGCGGGGTCGAGCTGTCGGGAACGGTGGAGTTCGTGGGCGAGAGCCCGCGCACCGGGGAGCTGCGCGCGGAGCTCGACGTCCCGGAGACCCTGTTCGCGCGCAAGAACTTCGGACTGGAGGAGATGCCGCACGACGGCCGGCACGCCTGGGTGCGGCTGACCCCCGAGAAGATCGTGTCCTGGGACTTCCGCAAGCTGGGCGCCCCGTAGGCCGCGGCCGGCGGTGCCCGCCGGGGTGGAGGAGCCGTCAGCCGAGCCTCTCCCCCGCGGCCTGCAGGGCCTGGACCGCCGCCCGGATCGACGGGCGGCGGTCGGCGTCCGCCCGCCAGACGACGTAGACGTGCCGGCGCACCCGCTGCCTGAGCGGCACCGTCACGACTCCGGCGGGCATCGGGTGGCGGCCCAGGACCGGGGCGACGCACACGCCGAGTCCCGCGGCGACGAGTCCCAGCTGGGTGTGGGTCTCGGCGGCGCGATGGCCGACGATCGGCTCGATGCCGCGGGAGCGCAGCGTGAACATCAGCCACTCGTGGCAGAACTCGCCCTCCCCCCAGGTGATCCACTCGTCCTCGGCGAACTCGGCGAGGTCCACCTCCTCGCGGCCGGCGAGCCGGTGGCCGGCCGGCATCGCCACGTCGGCGGGGTCGTCCAGCAGGGGCGCCTTGACCAGGCCGTCGGGCAGCGGCATCGGCTTGTTGTACCAGTCGAGCACCACCGCCAGGTCCAGATCCCCGCGCACCACTCCCCTGATCCCGGCCTCCGGCTCCAGCTCGCTCGAACGGACCCGCAGCGCCGGGTGCCGGGCGCGCAGGGCGGCCAGCGCGGCGGGGAACAGACCGCGCGCGGCGGTCGGGAACGCCGACAGCCGCAGCTCGCCGACGACCTGTCCGCGCTGCGCCTCCAGGTCGGACTGGGCGAGCTCCACCTGCGACAGGATGCGTCCGGCGTGCTCGGCGAGCAGTCGGCCCGCGTCGGTGAGCCGCACGCCCCGCCCGTTCTTGGCGAGAAGCTGCTGTCCGACCTCCCGCTCCAGCTTCGACATCTGCTGCGACACGGCGGAGGTCGTGATGTGCAGCCCCTCGGCGGCGCCACTGACCGAGCCGTGCCGGGCGAGGGCGTCGAGGGTGCGGAGGCGCTCCAGGTTCAACATGTAAGCGATACTACGAGATACGTCGCGCGAATACTCGATTGTGCTACGACGTCATCCTGCCGCATCGTGGTCCCATGAGCACCGTCACCCCCGTCACCACCACCCGGACCCCGGCGCCCGCCCCGTCCCGCCGGCTCGCGCTCGACTGGCGCGTCCGCTTCGGCGTCCTCTCGCTGATCTGGGGCTTCAGCTTCCTGCTGATCAAGGTCGGCACCGGGGCGTACGCCCCCTTCCAGGTGACGCTCGGCCGGCTGGTGTTCGGTACGGCGGTGCTCGCGGTGGCGATGGCGGCCAAGCGGGAGCGGCTCCCGCGCGGGGCCCGCACCTGGGGCCATCTGACGGTCGCCGCGTTCTTCCTGAACGCGCTGCCGTTCTCCCTCTTCGCGTACGCGGAGCTGACGATCCCCTCGACCCTCGCCGGCATCTGCAACGCGACCTCCCCGCTGTGGGGCATGGCCCTCTCCCTGGTCGCCCTCTCCGAGGACCGGCCGACGCGGGCGCGGGTGGCGGGCCTCGGGCTCGGCTTCCTGGGGGTGCTGACCGTCCTCGGCGCCTGGCAGGGCTTCCAGGGCCTGGACGCCACGGGCACGGCGATGGCCCTGCTGGCCTCGCTCAGCTACCCGGTCGGCTGGATCTACGTCCGCCGCACCCTCGCCGGCACGGGTCACTCGCACCTGTCCCTGACCGGCGCCCAGCTGCTGCTGGCCACGCTCCAACTGGCCGCGGTCACCCCCCTGTTCACCAGCCTGCCGACCGGCTTCCCGGTCCTGCCCCTGCTGGCGGTCGCGGCCCTGGGCGCCCTCGGCACGGGCCTGGCCATGCTCATCCAGTACGGCATCGTCGCCGAGGTCGGCCCGACGACGGCCCAGATGGTCACCTACTTCATCCCGGTCCTCGCCACCGCGGCGGGCGTCGCGGTCCTGGGCGAGTCCCTGACCTGGTCCACACCGGTAGGCGCGATCATCATCCTGACCGGAGCAGCCCTGACCCGGACCCACCCGAAACAACCCCACTGAAGCGCCGAGAGACCCGGCACCCCGACCCCCGACGCAAGCACCCTGCGCCATCCCCCGACGTCCCTCCAACACCCTCAAGGGGGCGCGGGGGGGGGGGGGGGGGGGGGGGGGGGGGGGGGGGGGGGGGGGGGGGGGGGGGGGGGGGGGAGGGGGGGAAAGAACGAAGAGGAGGAAGC
>NZ_JBWKDW010000015.1:34812-51439 GCF_056435735.1 Streptomyces sp. NPDC043878 | reverse complement strand
CCCACCCACCCCCCCCCCCCCTCCCCCCCCCCCCCCCCCCCCTCCCGCCCCCCCCCCCCCCCCCCCCCCCCCCAAGCCCACACGGCCCGGCACCGGACACGAAACCCGAAGCAAGCACCACGCACCCATCCCCGACGGCCCGACACCCCCCGAAGGGGCGCGGGGAACGGCGCGACGAGCCCCCACCCACACACCCCCGCACCCGCCAGAACCCCCGGTCGTCGCTAGACGTACCCCCGCCCCCGCCCCCGCCCCGGCCCCACCGCCGACGCCACCGCCTCCGCCAGCGCCCCCACCTCCCCCTCCTCCAGCGTGGAGACGGTGACCCGGATGCCGGGTGGCGCGCTCATCCGGAACCGCGCGCCGGGCGCGACGGCCCAGCCGGCGTGCAGCAGCCGGGCCACGGCCCCCGTCTCGTCGGGCACCGGAATCCACACGTTGAGCCCACTGCGCCCGTGCGCCCGGACCCCGCGTTCCGCGAGCGCGCGGATCAGCGGATCCCGTCGCGCGCGGTACGCCGCCGCCACCGCCGGCGGATCGAGCGCGCCGTCGGCCAGCAGGCGTGCCACGGCCCGCTGGGTGATCCGGCTGACCCAGCCGGGCCCGAGCTGCTGACGGCCGCGCACCCGGTCGACGGTGACGGCGTCCCCGGTGAGCACGGCGAGTCGCAGGTCGGGGCCGTACGCCTTGGCGACCGAGCGGACGAACACCCAGGTGCGGGTGGCACCGGCCAGCGGGTGCAGGGGCAGGTCGACGATGCCGTGGCCGTGGTCGTCCTCGACGAGCAGGGTCTCGGGGTACTCCCGCAGCACACGGCGCAGCGCGTCCGCCCGCCGGGCGCCCACCGCCGCGCCCGTCGGGTTCTGCGCCCGGTCGGTGACGATCAGGGCGCGGGCCCCGCCCTCCAGCGCGCGGCGGACGTCGTCGGGCAGCGGCCCCTCGTCGTCCATGCCGACGGGCTCGGTGCGCAGACCGAGAGCCGGGACGAGGTCGAGGAGGCTCCCCCAGCCCGGGTCCTCGACGGCGACGGTGTCACCCGGTTTCAGATGGGCCACGAGGACGCGCTCGATGGCGTCGAGTGAGCCCGAGACGACGGCGAGGGGTCCGTCCGGCACCCCGTCGGCGTCCAGTTCGGCCCGCACACGAACGGCGAGGTCCGGTTCCACGGGAGCGTCGTCGTACAGCACCGGCTCCCGGTCGGACTGCTCGGCCGCCGCGGCGAAGGCGCCGGCCAGCGAGGGCAGCAGCGCCGGGTCGGGGTTGCCGTTCGACACGTCCCGCACGCCTTCGGGTACGTCGACCCGGATGTGCTCGCGGCCCGTCGTGGCCGGTCTGGGGCGCACCCGGCTGCCCCGGCGCCCCGCGGTCTCGATGACCCCGCGTTCACGCAGGGTGCGATACGCGGCCGCGACCGTGTTGGGGTTCACGCCCAACTCACCCGCCAAGTCCCGGACGGGGGGCAGGGGTTGACCCGCTTCCAGGTCGCCGGAGCCCACCGCGCGCTCGACGCTCGCCGCGATGTCCGCAGCACGCCGGCCTTCGATCCGATATCCTTCTAGCACAAAGCAGATTATGCACTAGTACAATGGAGACCGCAATGCACGGGACCTCGCAGCCGACGTCGCAGCCCGCCGCCTACACGCCGACCGACCGCACCGTCCCCACCCGCTCCCCCGACCGGGCCTCGTACGACCGGGAACTCGTGCACTCGATACTCGACACGGCCTACGTCTGCCACCTGGGCTTCGTCCGCGACGGCGCGCCGGTCGTCCTGCCCACGCTCTTCGGCCGGGTCGGCAGCCGGCTCTACGTCCACGGCTCGACGGGCTCGCGGCCCCTGCGGATGACCGGGCAGGCGGACCCGGGGCTGCCGGTGTGCCTCACGGTCACCCACGTGGACGCGCTGGTCCTGGCCCGCTCGGCCTTCCACCACTCGATCAACTACCGCTCCGTGGTGGTGCACGGCGTCGCGTACGACGTGACGGAGCCCGAGGAGAAGCGGCTGGCGCTCGACGCCCTGGTCGACCACGTCGTGCCGGGCCGGTCGAGCGACTCCCGGCCGGCCGACAAGAAGGAACTGGCCGCCACCGCCGTGATCCGCCTCGACCTCGACGAGGTGTCCGCCAAGCTCCGCACGGGCGGTGTCAACGACGAACCCGAGGACCTCACCCTCCCGCACTGGGCCGGCCTCGTCCCGCTGCGCAAGGGGTACGAGACCCCCGTCGCCGACGCGGGTCTGGCTCCCGGCACCGAACTCCCCGAGAACATCCGGGCCCTGTGATGCTCATCCACCCGTGGGACGCGCCCCGCGACGACTCCGAGTGGCAACAGTGGCTCGCCGTCCACGACTTCGGGCAGCTCGCCGTCAACGGCCCGCCGGGCGAGCCGCCGCACGTCCAACCACTGCACTTCGCCTACGACGCGGAACGGGCCGAGGTCCTCACCCACCTCGCCCGCCCCAACCCCCTGTGGCCCGCCCTGGAGGCCGGCCCCGACGTCGTGCTGAGCGTGGTCGACGACTACGCGTTCGTCCCCGGCCCCTGGCAGGCCGCCCCGGGCATGCCGGCCGAGCACGGAACCCCCACCAGCCTGTACGCCGCCGTCCAACTGCGGTGCCGCGCCCTCATCGTCGACGACCCGGCCGAGAAGGCCGGACTGCTCAACGCGCAGGTCGGTCACTTCCAGCCGGAGGGTGGTTCCGCCCGGGCCGCGGTGGACGAGGAGCCGTACGGCCGGCTGCTGTCCGGCATCCGCGGTCTACGGCTCGAAGTGACCGGCGTACGGGCGAAGTTCAAGTACGCGGGCAAGAAGCCGGACGAGGTGCGGCACCGCATCGCGGCCGGACTGGCGGACCGGAACGGCCCGGGCGACGCGGCGGCCCGCGCCCACCTGCTGCGCAGGCGCGGGGCGTAACCGGGGCGGGGCCCCGCAGGGGAGGGCCCCGCCCCGGAGTCACCCGGGAACCGCACGTCCCGGCCCGCGCCCGGCGGTGGGCACCGCAGACAGGCGGGCACCGTCGGCCGGCTGAGCGCCGTCAGCCGGCGGGCACCGGCGCGGCCACCGGCTTCCGCGTCCCCGCCTCGCGCGCCTCCGCCACCGCGAGCACGGTGACCGACCCGAGCATCAGCGCGGTGCCCGCCAGCGTGGCCGCGGTGAGCCGCTCGTCGAGCAGGGTGACGGCGAGCACCGCCGCGCTGACCGGTTCGAGCAGCATGATCACGGACACGGTGGCGGACCGCACGACAGCCGCGCCCGCGAAGTACAGGGCGTAGGCGAGGGCCGTGGGCACGGCCGCGACGAACGCGAGCAGCGCCAGGACACGCACCGGTTCGGCGGTGTGCGGGACCAGGCCCTCGGCCAGGGCGAACGGCAGCAGGCACAGGCTCGTCACCGCGAACGCGCTCACCGTCGTACCACCGGAGTCCGTCCCGCCGTCGCGGCCCCACCAGCGGGTGAGCAGCGTCATCACGCTGTATCCGGACGCGGACAGCAGCGCGAGCAGCACACCCCACGGGTGTACGGTCGCCGCCCCGCCGCCGAACACCAGGACCCCGAGGCCGGTGAGCGCGCCGGCGACGGCGGCCGTACCCGCCCGGCCGAGGCGCTCCCCCAGGGTCAGCCGGGCGCCAAGCGCGATGAGCACGGGACCGGCGCCCAGCGTGACGACGGTCGCCACGGCGAGCCCGGTGGCCTCGACAGCCGCGAAGTAGGCCGTCTGGAAGGCGGCGAGGGCCACTCCGGTCGCCCCCGCCCGCAGGATCCGGCGAGCGCGCGGTCCCGCGACGGCGGTCCGGGGGCGGGGGCGCCACAGGCGGGCGGCGGTCAGCAGGACCAGTCCGCCCGCGGAACGCCAGAAGGACAGGGTGACGGGCCCCATGTCACCGGCCCGGTAGACCAGGGACGCGGCCGCGCCGGCGGTGCCCCAGGCGATCCCGGCGACGATCAGACAGAGCAGGCCTTGCCGGACGGGCAGGCCGGCAGCGTGGTTCGACACGAGTTCTCTCCGCAGCTGCGCACGGTGCGCGAAGTTCGGGATGGGGACCACCGCGTGGCGGGGTCCGCGGACTTCGTCTGCGGGCAGCACCGTTTCGCCCGGCGCCATGTGCCGGGCGGCTTCACCGGGGAGCCCGCGTCAGGCGGCCGGAGGCGGGAGAACGAGCGCGTGCGTCTGCATGATCCGCAGCCTAGGCCGCTGTTCCGCGGGCCGACAACTCCCTTTCGGCGCCGGTGGTCGGCCCCGGCCCGCCCGAATCCTTGCCGGGCGACGAGGTCTGGGCGATGAACGCGCCGGCCAGCACCACCGCACCTCCGGCGATCTGCGGCGCCGAGAGGTGCTCGCCGAGCAGGACCCACGCCAGGACGGTCGCGACGACCGCCTCCAGACAGGCCACCACGCCCGCGACCTGCGGGGAGAGCCGGCGCACCGACAGCACCCCGGTGACGTAGGCGAGGACCGTGGCGAGCAGCACGATCCAGGCGAGCAGCAGGCCGGCCGCGACGGGGGTGCCGTTCAGGTCCGCGGAGCGGCCGAGCACGGACCAGTCCATGGTCCAGGGGCGGGCGACGGCGGTCAGGACCACGGCCCCGACCAGCAGGCCGTAGGCGATGACGCCGAGCGGGTCGGGCGCCGGGCCGCCGGAGCGAGGGCCGGGGTCGGCGAGGACGAAGTAGCCGACCTGGCAGCCGGCGGCGCCGAGCGCGAGGAGCAGGCCGAGCGCGTCGAAGCTCAGGCCCGACCACGCCTCGACGACGCAGGCGAGCCCGCCGACCGCGAGGACGACACCGAGCGCGGCGGCCCGGGTCACCGGCCGCCGCTGCACGAACCGCACCCAGCCGAGGACGAGCGCGGGCGCCAGGTACTCGACGAGCAGGGCGACCCCGACGGGGATGCGGGAGATCGCGGCGAAGTAGCAGGCCTGCACCCCGGCGACGCCCAGCAGTCCGAACCCGGCGAGCAGGGCCGGGCGTTCGCGCGGCAGCGCGCGGTGGCGCACGGCGAGAGGCAGCATCACCAGGGCGGCGCCGGTCACCCGCAGCCAGACCACGTGGAGCGGGTCGAGGCCCGCCTCGATCAGCGGTTTGGCCGCGACACCGGAGCCGCCGAAGGCGAGCGCGGACACCAGGGCGAGGCTGAGCCCGGCACCCCGCGCGTGGCCGCTCCGATCGGTTTCAGACATGTGCACCGGCACATGATGACAGGCGACGACATGAGCGTCACCCCCAATGACACCTGTCTCACCGGCTGGACCGCGGTCCGGGGACCCGCGGCTTCTCAGCGGCCCGTCTCGCCGCCTCCGGCGTACTCGCCGAGACCCCGGGGGCCGGCGTCGATCCGGGCCGAGAGTTCGGCGACGTCGATCCCGGCGCGGGTGAGCACCTCGACGGCTCGCGCCCGGCCGTCCACGACGATCGCCGCGAGCAGGTCGACACCCCTGGCCGGATCGCCGCCCCGGGACGCGGCCCGCGCGCAGGCCTGTTCCACGGCGACGGCGGCCAGCGGCGAGAATCCCCCAGGTTCGCGCACGACCGGCGGCACGACCGGCAGTTCGCCGGATTCCTCGACCGTGCCCTGCCAGCGCAGGCCGTAGCCGATGCTGCGCTGCACCAGGTAGCCGAGCAGGCGGGCCATCCGCGGTCCCCCGCCGAAGGCCTCGCGCACCTCGGGGTCGTTCTCCAGGAGTGAGTGCAGCAGGTGGGCCGTGTCGATCTGCGGGTCCCGGTCCCGGACCGCCCGGCGGCGCGCGCCGGCGAACACCGCCGCAAGTTCCGCGTCGATCATGGCATCGTTGTCGCGGTGGTCGCAGGGGTCCGGGTCGCGGTGGTCGCAGTGGTCCGGGCGCCGGCCGTCCGGCTCGTGGGCCGACTGCCGGGGGATACGGGAGTGCACCCCCCTACCCCATCAGTCACCGCCGGTCCGGTCATCCCCGGCGGGAAGCATCTTCGGGTCCCACGCAGAGTGGAGCGGGCCGGCCGCAATCTCCTCCCTACGGATGAGATCAGGCCGTTTCGCCCGAGGGGCGCGCGCCGCCTCGCCACGCGCCCCGACCGCAACCGGAACGCGCTGCCATGACATGGCGGTCGGGACCCGCGCACTTCCTGACGGTTCATCAGTATTGAATGTTGCGGGCCTTGAGGCTACGTTCCGCGACACCGTAGCCCGACACGAAGAGGTGGTCGCATGGCCGAAATCAGCGCGGAGGCACGCATCCAGGCCCCCGCGGAGAAGGTGTGGGCCCAGCTCACGGACTGGTCCGCCTACGGCGAGTGGAACGCGACCCACACCAGCTTCCCCAAGGGCGGCCCGGAGACCCTGGAGGTGGGTGCCACCTTCCAGGAGAACATGAAGTTGATGGGTTTCCCGGCCGAGGTCGAGTGGACCGTGGCGGAGCTGGAGCCGGCCCGACTGCTCGCCATCCGCGGCAAGGGTCCGATGGCCGTGTCCGTCGCCACGCGCTACACCCTGACACCGGACGGCGACTCGACCCTGGTCCGGATCGACGGTGAGTTCACCGGTGCCGCCGTGTCCCTGATGGCGGGCAAGCTCAGGGACTCGGGGACGGCCGCCCTGCACGAGTCGCTGCGCAAGCTGGCGGGACTGGTGTCCTGACGGCCGGGACACGACCGCAGGCCTCATACGTCAGGGCGCCCCGCGGACCCTTCCGCGGGGCGCCCTGCGCACGACCGCCGGGCCGTCCGTCCGTCACGTCCGTCATACGCCGGCTCGTCGGCCGTCAGTCCTCGTCGGCGAGGATCAGGTACAGCTTCTTGCGGGCCTCGTTGATGACGGCCAGCGCCTTCTCGCGCTGCTCCTTGCTGCCGGTCTTCCAGACCTGGCCGAACGCCTCCATCAGGCCGAAGCCGGCCTGCCGGATCTCACCGAGCGCCTCCCAGTCGACGCCGCGTGAGGCTTCCTCCCACGGCGCGTCGGGCCCCTCCTCGGCCGCCGTACGGCCGGAGTCGGTGAGCGAGAACAGCTTCTTGCCACCTTCGCTCGCACTGGTGATCAGCCCCTCGTCCTCCAGCAACTGGAGGGTGGGGTACACCGAACCGGGGCTGGGCTTCCACGCCCCGCCGCTGCGTTCGGCGATCTCCTGGATCATCTCGTAACCGTGCATGGGCCGGTCCTTGAGCAGGGCCAGGATCGAGGCGCGTACATCGCCTCGCCGTGCCCGGCCCCTCGGTCCTCCGCGCCCCCTGGGGCCCCAGGAACCCGGGCCGAAGCCCGGTCCACCGAAGCCGGGGCCACCCGGGCCACCCGGCCCGAAGGGCCCGAAGGCCGCACGCCGTCCGTCGAAGCCGTCCTGGCCGCGCCGTCCGGGGCCGTCCTGCCGACGGCCGTGTCCACGTTCGAATCCGTGGCTGCGCATCGCAATCACTCCATTCCATCGTTGATCTGTCGCGATGCGTCAACGATATATCGGAACCTGTCGCCTGACAATCCCCTGCCTCACACAGCCTCGTCCCGTCCCACCCAATCGAGTCGTTTTCTCGACGAACAAGGTCGTTCGGGCTTCCGAGCTTCGAAGGGCGTGAGGCCGTGCGCGCCGGCTACCGGGCAGCCTGGGGCGCCAGTCCCGTCCAGGTGGAGGAGGTCAGGAGGGTCGCGGCCTACGAGACCGCCGATCCCGAAGTGATCGTCGCCGAGCATGTCGTGGTGGGAACGCTGCCGACCAAGGCCATCACGTTCACCGTCCCCGGCCTCCTGATACTCCACGTCCGCAACGGACTGATCACGCGAGTCCGCGACTACACGGACGGCTTGGGCGTCGCCGGCGCCAGAAAGTGAAGGCCCCGAGCAGTACAGCGGCAGCCTGACCCGAGACGGGACGGGGTCGGCCCGTATGCCGGGTGTTCGGCTGGTCCGAGTCCGCCTACCACGCCCGCAAGAAGCGGCCGAAGTCCTCGCGCCGACTCCGTGACGAGCAGCTCAAGCCACTGATCCAGCGGGTTCACGCCGAGTCGGGCGGCACCTATGGGGCCCGGCGGAAGACTGGCGGCGACAAGAGGAAGCCGCCCCGCAGTACGCCTGAAACAAGATCACCGGACTCTACGGAACGCGGGGCAGTTCCCCCTGCCGCTCCGGTAGGTCTCGAGCCAGTGGTCCGGGTGTTGGGGAAGGTACCCGTCCGACAGGCAGATGCGCAGGCCCGGGCAAGCGACTGAAGCCCAGCCAGGGACAACTTGTCCGCGGTTAAGGTCGGCCTTCATCCGCTTTTCCGTCCGCGCCAGGATTGTCTTGTCGAACAGGGGAGGTCGGACGATGGACCGGGCGTTGCTGGCAGACTTTCTTCGCGCACGTCGTGAGGTGCTGCAGCCGGAGGATGTCGGGCTTCCTCGTGGGCAGCGGCGCCGCACCGGTGGGTTGCGGCGCGAGGAGGTGGCGGCGCTGGCCGGTATGTCGGCCGACTACTACAGCCGGATCGAGCAGCAGCGCGGTCCGGCGCCCTCGGAGCGGATGCTCGTCGCCCTGGCCCGGGCGTTGCGGCTCAGCCTGAGCGAGCGTGACCATCTCTTCGTCCTCGGCGGGATCCCGGCGCCCCGGCGGATCGTACGTGATGACCATGTTGGTCCCACGATGATGCGGATCGTCACCGGCCTCTCCGACGTGCCCGCCATCGTGCTGTCACGGTTCGGTGAGGCGTTGCTGCAGACGCGTCCGGCGGTTGCGCTGCTCGGCGACTTCACCCGGTACTCGGGCCTGTCCCGCTACCTGGTCTACCGCTGGTTCACCCATGACCCGCAGGTCCGCGGCCTGTACCCAGTGGAGGATCATCCGCTGCGGGGCAGGGTCTTCGCCGCGGAGATCCGCGACGCCTACACGGCGGACCCCACGGGGAAGGCCGGTGAGATCGTCGCGGCCCTGCTCGATGTCAGTTCGGAGTTCGCGGAGATCTGGCGGTTGCACGAGGTGGGGGTGACCCATCACCACGACCTCAAGCGCTACCTGCACCCCGAGCTGGGGGAACTGGAACTCTACTCCGAGATGCTGGTGGATCCCGAGCAGTGCCAGCAACTGCTGGTCTTCACCGCCGTGCCCGGTTCCCCCAGCCAGGGCAAGCTCCAACTCCTGGCCGCTGTCGCCCCTTAGCGGTTTTCGGCTCTCTCACACCCCCCGAGCATTGTTTCGACATCGAAGCGTGCTCCGACCACAGACTGATTCAAATCTGCATCAGTTCCCGCATGGTGAAAGTTGAGGCATGCCATGAAGGCAGTGCGTTTCCACGAGTACGGCACCCCGGACGTCCTGCGCTACGAGGAGGTGGAACAGCCGGTCCCCGGCATCGGGGAGGTCCGGATCCGGGTGGCTGCGACATCGTTCAACCCGGTCGACGGCAACATCCGTGCCGGCTTCATGCAGGGCCCCATCCCGGTGGCTCTGCCTCACACCCCCGGCATCGACGTCGCCGGCACGGTCGACGCGCTGGGCGAGGACGTGGACGGCGTCGAGGTCGGTGACCGGGTTGTCGGATTCCTGCCGATGACCGGTGCCGGCGCGGCCGCGGAATATGTCCTCGCACCGGCTGGGATCCTGACGCCGGCGCCCACGAGTATTCCGCTGGCCGAGGCCGGCGGGCTGCCGTTGGTCGGCCTCACCGCCTGGCAGGCCCTCTTCGACCACGCCGGACTGACCGCCGGCCAGCGCGTACTGATCAACGGCGCGGGCGGCTCGGTCGGCGGCTACGCCGTACAGCTGGCCAAGCACGCCGGCGCCCACGTGATCGCCACGGCCGGGCCGCGCAGCAGCGAGCGTGTCAAGGCGGCCGGCGCCGATGAGGTTCTCGGCCACGGCCTTCCCGAGCTGGCTGAGCCGGTCGACGTCGCGCTCAACCTCGCGCCGGTCGATCCGGCACAGCTGGCCGCGCTGGCCGGTGTGGTCCGCGACGGTGGTGTCGTGGTGAACACGACGGTGTGGATGCCCGCTCCGTCCGACGAGGAACGCGGCGTGCGCGGCATCGACCTCTTCGTCAACAGCGACGCCGCCCAGCTGGCGCAACTGGTGGCACTGGTCGACTCCGGCGAGCTGCGCGTCGACATCGCCCGGCGGGTGCCACTGGCCGACCTGCCGGCCCTGCATGCCGAAGCCGCCGCGGGCCCGATCTCCGGAAAGGCCATCGTCCTTCCCCCCGCCTCGCTCGCCTAGGAGACATCGCCCTTCAGGAGACAGACGGCCACCTCACTGGCCTCAGGATCCCGTCGTCTCCTGATCCGGTTCTCCGCACTCGCCGACCCGGCGCACAGCGGTCATCAACAACGTTGAATCCACTCACGCTGCGACGGTCATCAGTGCCGTCGCCAGCCATCGGAGCACCTCGTGAACCTCTAACCACTGACCCCCGAGAACACCACCATCGTCCTGGTGGACCACGCCGTCGGGTTCGCCAACGTGCTGCGGTCGCACGACACGGCGGAGCACATCAACAACGTGGTCGGACTGGCAAAAACAGCCCTGTGGCAGGAAAGCGGCCTGGTGGTGACCAACGGCCGGCCCGACAAGCCGTCCGGGCCGCTCTACCCGCAACTGCAGGAGACGATCGGGGACCACCCCGTGATCGAGCGGGGCGGCAACTTCAACGGCTTTCTGGACGCGAACTTCGCACGAGCCGTACGCGAGACCGGGCGCCGCAAGCTCGCCATCGCGGGCGTGTCCACCGAGGGATGCGTCCTGCAGACCGTGCTGGGCGCGCTGCGCGAGGACTACGAGGTCTACCTGGTCGTGGACGCCACAGCGAGCCTGACAGCCGAAACCCACGCCGCCGCGGTCGAGCGCATGGTGCAGACCGGCGCATCCCCGGTCACCTGGTTCTCCCTGGCGGGGGAGTTCACCGTGGACCACCGCTCCGCGACCTCACCCCACTTCCAGCGGCTGATGCGCGAGCACGTGCCAATTATGGCCATGGGTGTCCAGTCCTACCTGTCCGCCCTCCAGCAGGCTGGGCCGGGTTCGGCATGAGGAATGCCCCCCGGGGGCGGACGTTGGCCGGCCGGCTGTCCCTGTTCACCGCTGCCGGCCCGTCCACGGACAACGTGTCCCCTGATGAAGTGGGCCTTCATCCGCTTTTCCGTCAGCGCCAGGATTGTCTTGTCGAACAGGGGAGGTCGGACGATGGACCGGGCGTTGCTGGCAGACTTTCTTCGCGCACGTCGTGAGGTGCTGCAGCCGGAGGATGTCGGGCTTCCTCGTGGGCAGCGGCGCCGCACCGGTGGGTTACGGCGCGAGGAGGTGGCGGCGCTGGCCGGTATGTCGGCCGACTACTATAGCCGGATCGAGCAGCAGCGCGGTCCGGCGCCCTCGGAGCGGATGCTCGTCGCCCTGGCCCGGGCGTTGCGGCTCAGCCTGAGCGAGCGTGACCATCTCTTCGTCCTCGGCGGGATCCCGGCGCCCCGGCGGATCGTACGTGATGACCATGTTGGTCCCACGATGATGCGGATCGTCACCGACCTCTCGAACGTGCCGGCGATGTTGATGTCGCGATTCGGTGAGGCGTTGCTGCAGACGCGTCCGGCGGTTGCGCTGCTCGGCGACTTCACTCGGTACTCGGGCCTGTCCCGCTACCTGGTCTACCGCTGGTTCACCCATGACCCGCAGGTCCGCGGCCTGTATCCAGTGGAGGATCATCCGCTGCGGGGCAGGGTCTTCGCCGCGGAGATCCGCGACGCCTACACGGCGGACCCCACGGGGAAGGCCGGTGAGATCGTCGCGGCCCTGCTCGATGTCAGTTCGGAGTTCGCGGAGATCTGGCGGTTGCACGAGGTGGGGGTGACCCATCACCACGACCTCAAGCGCTACCTGCACCCCGAGCTGGGGGAACTGGAACTCTACTCCGAGATGCTGGTGGATCCCGAGCAGTGCCAGCAACTGCTGGTCTTCACCGCCGTGCCCGGTTCCCCCAGCCAGGGCAAGCTCCAACTCCTGGCCGCTGTCGCCCCTTAGCGGCAGTCGCCGCCCTCTCACCCTGTAATTCCGCTTCGAAACCAAAGTGTCCTTCCGCCTCCCCACGCTTCAAAACTGAAGCACATTGCGTGGAGCGGACGTTGAGGTCGCGTCTCCCGGCCGACGGTCGAGCCGGTGCGGGACTCCAGACGGCCAGGTCTCCTGAACCGTCCCAACGTCCCGCACGGCTACCGCATCACCTCCGACCGCGCCGACCTGCTGATGATCGCCACGCCCGCCGGCATCGAGGGCATGTTCCGCCACGCCGGACGCGACCTCACCACCCCGCGCCCCGACGGCTTCGAGATCCCCAAGTCCCTCCTGGCGGAAGCATCCGAACTCTACGGCGGCGTCATCCTCGGCCCGCCGCGCTGAACCGCTCACGGACCCGAGCACCCGTGCCGGGACAGCCGCCGCCTGCTCCTGCTCGGCCTGGTTCGAGGTCACGCCTCTCGGCCGGCTTCCTGAGCTGCAGGATGTCGGCGTGCCGGTGCGTATCAGCGATCACCCGCACCACGGCATGATGCACCGTCACCTCGTCCCTGCCGTTGGGCCACCACGGCACCCTGCCAGTCGTATCCAGCGCCAGCACGTCGATTGTCGCGTCCGCGTGCACCCACGCCCTGCGGCGGGCGAACCAGATCATCTTCCTGTGTGTGCGACGCCTCCGTCTACGCGGCCAGTGGGGCGAAGGGGAGCAGGTCCTGGTCGTCCTCTCCCGGCCGGACCACGCCGTAGGTGTTCTCGGGCACCTCGTTCCAGGCGCCGGGCAGGTCGCCCAGCGGCTCGGACACGAAGAGGCGGGTGTCGTCGGATATCCCGCGGAGGAACGCCACGTCCGGGTGCAGCGCCCGGAGCGTCTCGACCTTGGTGCTGTAGTACAGCGAACGGGAGGCACCCTGGCTGGAGTAGCGGAAGGCCCACAGGCCCTTTCCGTCCGTCACCGCGACCGTCATCTGCAGCGGGAACTCCACACCGTGCCGGTGTCCGACCTCCTCCACCAGGCCCGCCATCCGCGCCACGGCGCCCGGCGGATCCTTCTCCAGGCCGAAGGTGAGGGCCAGGAAGAACATCATCTCGGAGTCCGTCGACCCCTCGATGTCCAGGAAGAGGTCCGGGTCCACGACGAGGGCCAGGTCACGCCGCATCCGGTGGAACTCGGCGATCGCCCCGTTGTGCATCCACATCCAGTGGCCGTGCCGGAACGGGTGGCAGTTGGTCTGCTGCACCGCGGTCCCGGTCGAGGCCCGGATGTGCGCGAAGAACTGGTGCGAACGGACGTGGTTGGCGATCTCCCGCAGGTTGCGGTTGCTCCACGCCGGGGCGGTGTCCCGGACGACCGCCGGAGTGTCGACGTCTGTCGCGTACCAGCCGACGCCGAACCCGTCGCCGTTGGTCGTCTCGACGCCCAGCTTGGAGTGCAGGCTCTGGTCGATCAGCGAGTGCGCCGGTCGGTAGAGGATCGCGTCGAGCAGGATGGGTGTTCCCGAGTAGGCCAGCCACCGGCACATCGGCTACCGCCTTCCTTGTGCTGTCTCGTGCGGATGCCGTCAGCGGGCGGGGGCCGCGGGCGCGGAGCCGGCGCGTTCGGCGGGACCGGCGCCGCTCAGGACCAGTTCCTTCGCCCGGCGGAACTCGTCGTCGGAGATGTCACCGCGGGCACGGATCTCGGAGAGCTTGGCGAGTTCGTCGGCGCTGCTGGGCCGGCCCCCTCCGCCCTGGGCGGTCTCCCGGATGTAGCTGTCGAACGCCTTCTGCTGGTCGCGCGCCTGCGCCACCTCACGGCGGCCCATGTTCTTGCCACGGGCGACCACGTAGACGAACACGCCCAGGAAGGGCAGCAGGACGACGAGCACCAGCCAGCCGGCCTTGGCCCAGCCGCTCATCGCGTCGTCCCGGAAGATGTCCACGACGACCCGGAACAGCAGAACGAACCACATGATCCACACGAAGAACACCAGCATGGACCAGAAGACGCTCAGCAGCGGATAGTCGTAGGCGAGGTACGTCTGCCCACTCATGTCTTTCCTCCGATCCGGGCCTTCGCCCGGCAGCAGTTCGATGACGTAGTCAGCGTGCTCGCGGCGAGCCCCGGCGTCCTCACCCGGGAAGGGTGAGCGTGCGGGCCGCCGCCTCGGCTCACGGGACCGTTCCTCCGGCGCCCCGGGCGCTCCGTTCCGGTTCGGTGGCCGCGGCGGCCAGCACCGCCACCACCGCGAGCACGATCAGGATCAGACCGACGACGAGCACCACTCCGGCGATCGTGGGGTGGTTCCAGAGCAGGAGTGTCAGCGCGCCGGCCCCGATGGCCACACCGGTGATCCAGGTGTGATGGGTGCCGAGCCAGCGCCCCGCCGAACCGGTGCGCAGTCCGGCGTCGCTCAGCGTCCGGCCGGCCGCCGTGGCACCGCGGCGGGTCACCGCCCGGGTCCAGCGGGCCGGGCGTCCGGGGCCGTAGAGGTAGGCGGTCAGCGCCACGATCAGGAACACGACCAGCAGGGTGCGGGTGCTGTCGCGCAGGAAGCGCAGGAAGGTGTCGAAGACCACGGCGGCGGTGTCGGGCGGCAGCGCGGCGGCGGGCACCGCGTCCAGGTACACCCGCCGTACGACGGCCAGCGCAACCAGCAGCACCACCATCATCACGCTGATGCCGAGCGACGTGATCATCAGCATCAGGCGGTGTCCCGGGGCCGTCCACACGGCGAGGGCGCCGAGGGCGAGGACCACCACGGGCAGCCAGGTGCCGAGGATGTTCAGCAGCCGCATCCCGTCCTGGGCCTTGCCCAGTTCCTCGGTGCGGAAGAGGGTGACCGTCCGTTCGCTGTCCGGGATGGCGGCCGCCTTGTCGAAGCCCCGGTCGACGAGGCGTTGCCGTACCTGGTCGACCACGGCTCCGATGTCGAGCTGGACGCTGTCGCCCTTGGCGCGCAGCGCGCCCTGTCCCTCGCCGGTGAGCATGCCGACCACCGCGCCGTGCGCCCGCCGGTTCGCCCCCTCCCACGCCTGCCGGAAGACGTCGCTGGTGACGACGCGGTCGACGTTGCGGCGCACCACCGTGGTGACCGCGGAGCGCAGGGGGGCCTCCAGCGCGTGCGCGCCCTGCACCACGCGGGGCGGGGACCCCGCGTCCTTGAGGACCTTGGTGAGCGAGTCCGTGACCGCCTTGACGTCGATCTCCTTCACCACCCGGGCGGTCAGCCGGTCGGTCACGGTCTTCTGCACGGCCGGGTCCGAGGCGAGGGGGGCGACCGTCTGCACGTACCGGTCGGTGTCGGAGACGATGTCGTTCACCCACACGGCGACGACGGCCAGGGGCGCCAGCAACAGGGTCAGCACCAGCAGGATTCCGGCACCCGCGCGGCGCAGTCCCTTGTGGCGCACTCCCGCGGCCCGGCGCAGCCGTTCGTACTCCGCGCGTTCCGCCGCGGTGAGATCGGCACCGGATTCCGTGGTTCTGCCGGAGTGGGTCGGTTCGGGGGTGCTGCCCGACGAGTCCATGGCTCCTCCTCGAGGCTGTGCCGCTCCCGGCAGCGACCGGCCGTCGTCCGTGGGGTGACGTGTCGTCAAGGCGCTGAGGGCGTAAGGGGGTTGGGGCATCCGTGGTGGAGTACCGGGCCGGGGACCCTACGGTCACGGCCTGGCCGTACGACGGGACGGCGCGCGCCCTGCCGGGCGGTGGGACGCGCACCGGGCCGGGCGTCCGCTGCGCCGGGCCGGCGCTCAGACGGTGCCCTCCAGGTCCTGCCGGAGCGCGGCACGCGACCTGCGCAGCGCGGCCCGCCACGCGAAGGCGACGGCCACCTCGACCAGCCCCAGCAGCACGAGCCACAGGCCGAGCAACCGGGTCAGCGCCAACGCCGACTCGGCGGGCAGGGCGAGCACCACGATCCCCGCGAGAACGGCGATCACCGCGGCGCCGATGACGAAGCCGCGGTGGGGCAGATCCCTGGCGGCGAGGGCCGTGTAGAGGGTGAGGATGCCGGACACCAGCCAGACGACGCCGACGATCAGTGAGAGCGCGGCGATGGTCTGCAGCGGGTTGCGCAGACAGAGCACTCCCGCCAGGACGTACAGCACCGCGAGGAGCAGGCTGGGCAGCCGCTCGCCGTGGTCGTCGCGAGCGAAGGTGGCGACGAACCGGAACGAACCGGTGACCAGCAGGTACAGGCCGATGAGGATCGCCAGCACGTTGAGGGTCTCGTCCGGCCAGACCAGCACCAGGATGCCCGGGACGAGGGTGGCGACGGCCGAGCCGAGGATCCACGTCCAGGACCGCCCGAGCTTCGCCAGCACCTGGGCGGGGTCGTCGGCGGCCGGAGGGGCCGCCCCGTCGGGCCTGTGTTCCGGTCCGGTACGCGATGCCGGATCACGCGACACGGTCATGGCTCCTCCTCGCACGATCCAACGGGTCGCATCCGGACCGCCGACGGGGCGGTGTGGGGTGACCTCACGCGCCCAGACTCCCGCCGGCCGGCGGCTTCCGGATCACCCTCGACGGGTGATCCCGGCGCGTTTCCACGACGATGGGGTGGGACACCGAGGACGCGCCCGCGAGCGCGGAACGGACGAAGAGACACACATGGACGATCCAGAGGCAGCCGGGGGGGGGGGGGGGGGGGGGGGGGGGGGGGGGGGGGGGGGGGGGGGGGGGGGAGGGGGGGGAGGGGGGGGGGGGGGGGGGGGGGGGGGTGGGGT
>NZ_JBWKDW010000015.1:0-34802 GCF_056435735.1 Streptomyces sp. NPDC043878 | reverse complement strand
CAAGGCACCCCCCCCCCACCCCCCCCCCCCCCACACCCCCCCCCCCCCCCCCCCCCCCCCCCCCCCCCCCCCCCCCCCCCCCCCCCCCCCCCCCCCCCCCCGGCTACGATCCGAACGGCGCGCGGCCGCCCTCGCACTGGCGCGGTCGCTGGGCGTCACGGTGGGGCTGCTCACCGCGTACTACCTGCTGCCTCTCGACGGGCGCGGCACCGGCGGCACCTCCGCGCTGCTCGTGACCGGCCTGGTGGCGGTCGTCCTCGTCTTCGCGTGGGAGGTCCGGGCCATCATCCGCTCCGCCCACCCCCGGCTGAAGGCCGTCGAGGCCCTCGCCGCCACGCTGGTGATGTATCTGGTGCTCTTCGCGAGCGGCTACTACCTGCTGGAACGCTCCACCCCCGGGTCCTTCAGCGAGCCCCTGACCAGGACGGACGCCCTGTACTTCACCATGACCACGTTCTCCACGGTCGGCTACGGCGACATCACCGCCCGCTCCCAGACCGGCCGGGTGGCGACGATGCTGCAGATGGCCGGCGGACTGCTCCTGGTGGGCGTCGCCGCCCGGATCCTCGCCGGCGCGGTCCAGGCGGGCCTCCGCCGCCGGGACCGCGAGTAGCCGGAACGGGACTGCGCGGGCGGTGCGGAGCGGCCGGACGGGGACCGCACGGGCGGGACCGGGACCGGCCGGACGGCGGCCGCGCCGGCGAAGCCGCGACTGGCCGGACGGGGGGCCGCGCGGGCGGGACCTGGAGCCGGACGAGCCCGTACATCCGCGAGCCCGTACGTCCGGCCAGGACCGGCCGGGCCTCGGCACCCGGCCCGGCACGCACCATGGCTGTGGAAAAGGCCACCCCGCCCGCCCCGTCACTCCGGCAGCTGTCGCATCTCCATCACCCGCAGGCCCAGGGACTGGCAGCGGGCCAGGAGCCCGTACAGATGGGCCTCGTCGACCACGGGGCCGAACAGGACGGTCTGCCCGGACATCAGCACGTGCTCGAGTTCCGGGAAGGCACTGGTCAGCGTCTCGGACATATGTCCCTCGACGCGGATCTCATAGCGCATCAGCTGCTCTCCCCCGGTGGCCTGGGACAGGCGGGCCGCGCCCTTCGTCTGCCCTTCGATGGTCCGTCCCGCCACGCCGTACGACCTCACCCTGCGGAGGTGATACTCCCGCGCCCACGGGTTGTGAGCTGCGCCGATGCGTCGTCAGTGCGTGAGGAACAGCTTGAACGAGATGATCACGAGCCCGAGCAGGAGGTTCACCGAGGCCGCGGTGGCCACCAGGCGCCAGGTGGCGCCCGCGTGCCGTGCCGCGGCCGCCGACCAGCCCACCTGCCCGGCCACGGCCACCCCGAGCGCCAGCCACAGCGCGCCGTCGACTCCGAGGCCCAGCAGCGGGCTGACGGCCACGGCGATCGCCGGCGGCCCCGACGCCTCGACGATCGGCCATTCCTCCCGGCAGACGCGCAGCACGATCCGGCGGCTCAGCTGCCGCTGCGCCAGGCGCTCACCGAACAACTGGGCGTGCACGTGCGCGATCCAGAACGCCACCCCGGTGAGCAGGAGCAGCAGCACCAGCTCCAGGTGCGGGAAGGAGCCCAGGGTGCCGGCGCCGAGGATCACGGAGGAGGCGATCATCGAGCCGTAGACGCCACCGGTGAAGTCGGCGTCGGCGCCACGCTCGCCCCGGTGGGGGCGGGGTGTGGCCTGTCCGGTCGTGGCCATCTCGGCCTCCCTTCACGGTCGGGTGCCGGGCCCCGGGGATCGGCGCGCCGGCTCTTCGGCCCCGTTCAGCCGGCCGGCCCGTCACACGCGGGGTGTGGGGCCGCGCGCTCCGGCGGGCGCCCGGCCGGTGTCGGGCCGTTTCGTGCGGCTCGCGCCGCCGGTGGGCAGACGCGGTGTGACCAGGAAGGCGGCGAGCGTGATGCCTCCGGTGGCGAGGATCGCGGCCCGCAGGCCGTCCAGCTGCGCCGACGCGTAGGAGTCGGTGACGGCGTCGACCTCCTGCGGCGGCAGCCCGGCGTCCTCCGCCGCCGAGCGCACCTCGCCGGTGGGGACGAAGCTGATCCCGGCCTCCAGGGCGACACTCGTCTGCTGCCGGGTCTCCTCCGACAGCCCGGGATGGTCCTGCACCTGGGTGGTGAAGGCGTTCGCGAGGGCGCCGATGAGGATCGATCCGATGAGCGCGGTGCCCAGGGCGGAGCCCAGGTTCTGGGCGGTGAACTGGAGCCCGCCGACCTCGCTGCGCTCCTCCTCGCCCACGCTGGACTGCACGACGTTGCCCAGCTGCGAGGCGAGCAGGCCGATGCCCACCCCGAGCAGGGCCATGGCTCCGGCGAACTGGGCGTCGTCGATGACCGGGTCGATGGTCGCCAGCAGCCACACGATGGCGGCGACCAGGGTCACCAGAGCCAGCCGGACCACCCGGCGCGGCCCCGCGAAGCGTCCGAGCCGGGACGCGCCGAGGGAGGCGACGAGCATGGTGACGGACACGGGAAGCAGCCGCAGGCCCGTCTCGAAGGCGTTGAAACCCTGGACGACCTGCAGGTAGAGCGGGATGGCGAAGAACAGTCCCAGCAGGATGAGGTTCTGGCTGAGCAGGGCCATCAGGCCGGAGCGCAGCGACGGTATCCGCAGCAGGGCCAGGTGGACCAGGGGATCGACGCCGCGTGCCTCCCGGTGGCGTTCCCAGCGTACGAAGACGGCCAGTACGGCCACTCCGGCGGCGATGACGAAGAGGGTCGGCGCGAAGCCCAGCACGGTGAAGGGCGGGTTGCGGGGCTCCAGCCATCCCCAGGTGCTGCTCTGCAGGACGCCGAGCACCCCGAGCGCCAGGCCGGTCGCGGAGAGTGTGGCGCCGACACCGTCCAGCCGGGGGCGCGGACCGGTCCGGGTGGTCTCCGTGATCGCCTTGCGCAGGCACAGGACGGCCGCGACGACCACGACCTCACCGGCGAAGACCAGCCGCCAGGTGAGGTACGTCGTCACCCAGCCGCCGAGCAGCGGGCCGACCGCGATGCCGGCGCCCGCGAGCCCGCCGATGACGCCGTAGGCGACGGCCCGGTCCCGTCCCCGGTAGGCCTCGGCGACCAGGGCCGCCATGGCCGGCAGCACCATCGCGGCGCCGAGTCCCTCGATGACCGACCAGCCGAGCACGAGGACCCACAGGGTGGGGGACACGGCGGTCAGGGCCGACCCGACGGCGTAGACCATGAGGCCGAGGAGGAAGACGCGGCGCCGGCCGAGGATGTCTCCCAGCCGCCCCCCGATGATCATGAAGGCGGCCATGACCAGGGCGTACAGCGTGATGACGGCCTGGATGGCGGTGACCTCGGTGTCGAAGTCCTCGACCAGTTGGCTGATGGAGACGTTCATGACGGACGTGTCCAGGACCATCAGGAACTGGGCCGTGCCCAGGACGATCAATGCCCGCCAGTGCCTCACCCTGTCCACCTCACCGAGTCGCCCGGGACGCCGGCGGAGTCCGCCGGGCAGCGGCCGGCATGTCCCCGGCCGCTGCCTCCATGGCAGCCGACGGTGCCGCCCGGCGCCTCACCCGCCACGGGCGAGGCCGGGCGCCGGTCACCGGCACCGGCGCCCGGCAGCCACGCCCGGCGACCGCGTCCCGGCCGCCCCCACCCCCTGCGGCCGGCACATGGCGCCCGGCTTCCGGCTTCCCGCTTGCCGCTTCCGGCTTCCGGCTTCCGGCTTCCGGCTTCCGGCTTCCGGTGGGCAGCAGCGAGCGCCCTGCGCCCGGCGCTGCAACTCGCCCGGGCTCGTACGGCAGACGCCTCCCCGACCCGACCCCTCCCCGACCCGACCGCTCCCGCTCCTCCCCGACCCGACCCCTCCCCGACCCGACCCCTCCCGCTCCTCCCCGACCCGATCCGGCCCGACCCCTCCCGCTCCTCCCCGAAATCGGTCCAGCGTCCCGGAATTGGCCTTGGTCCGGCAGGTCGCCCAGCCTCTAGCGTCGGGGCATGCGCATCCGAATCGTCGACGCCTTCACCGACCGTCCCTTCGCCGGCAACCCGGCCGGGGTGCTGCTCCTGGACGCCTTCCCCGACGACGAGCGGCTCCAGCGGGTCGCCCTGGAGGTCAACCACGCGGAGACCGCCTTCGCCCACCGGCTGCCCGCGGGCGGGGACGCGGACTGGGCGCTGCGCTGGTTCACCCCCGCGGCGGAGGTCGCCCTGTGCGGGCACGCGACCCTCGCCACCGCCCACGTCCTGCGCACCACCGGCGCCCACGAGGGCCCGGTGCGGTTCGCCACCCGCAGCGGTGTCCTCGTCGCGTCGCCCCACGAGGACGGTTCGATCACCCTGGACTTCCCGACGGCCCCGATCGCTCCGGTCGAGGTCCCGGACGGGATCGCCGAGGCGCTGGGCGCCGTACCGCTCGCCGCCCTCGACACGGGTCCGTACGTCGGCGATCTGCTCCTGGAGTTCGCCGACGAGAAGACGGTCCGCGCCCTCTCCCCCGACCACCGGGCCCTCAGGGCCTACTCCGAGCGGGGGGTCATCGCCACCGCCCGCGCCGAGAACCCGGCCCTGGGCTACGACTTCGTGTCCCGCTGCTTCTTCCCGAACGTCGGCATCGACGAGGACCCGGTCACCGGCAGCGCCCACACGGCTCTCGCCCCGTTCTGGTCGCAGCGCCTGGGCCGCCCCGCGCTCACCGGCCTCCAGGCGTCCCCGCGCTCCGGCCGCGTCCGCACGGAACTGCGCGGTGAGCGCACCCTTCTCACCGGGCACGCGGTGACGGTGATCGACGGGGAACTGCTGGCCTGACGGCGCGCCGAAACGCGCGACGCGCCGGGACCGTACGACAGGACCGCGACCCACGACAGGGACCCAGGCGTACGACCGGACCCCGTCGTACGACGGGACTCGGGCGTACGACGGGACCGGGCGTACGACGGGACCGGGGCCTACGGAGCGACGCACGCGCCCCTGGGCCCGCCGCTCACGCCGTCGGCAGCCAGCCCACCTTCCCGGCCAGCAGCGCGTAGCCGACGAACGCCCCGATGTCGAGCAGGGAATGCGCCACCACCAGGGGACCCACCCGGCCCCAGCGCCGGTACAGGTACACGAAGACCACACCCATGGCCATGTTGCCGAGGAGGCCGCCGACGCCCTGGTAGAGGTGGTAGGAGCCGCGCAGTACGGAACTGGCCACGAGGGCGGCGGCCGGCGTCCAGCCCAGCTGGCCGAGCCGGCGCAGCAGGTAGCCGACGACGATGACCTCTTCGAGGATCGCGTTCTGCAGCGCCGCGAGGACCAGTACCGGGAACTTCCACCACACGTCGGGCAGCGCCTCCGGCACCACCGTGAGGTTGAAGCCCAGCCCGCGCGCGGCAAGGTAGAACGCGATCCCGGTGCTGCCGATCACCGCCGCCACGCCGGCCCCGCGACCGAGGTCGGGCCAGGGACGGGTGCGGTCGAAGCCAAGCGTGCGCAGGCCCTGCCCCTCCCGCAGCAGGAGGTGGGCGACCAGGGCCACCGGCACCAGCGCCGAGGCGATCCCGAACAGCTGCCAGGCGAGATCCAGCCAGGGACGGCCGGGCGCGGCCGAGCCGACGAGCGTGGTCGCCTGGTTCTTGAGACCCCCCGGTTTCGTGACCGAACCGACAAAGCTGATCAAGGCGGAGACGCCGCTCGCACCGAGCGACAGCGCCAGGACGAGCAGTGTCTCGTCACGGAGAATTCGTCGTGAGGGCCCCTCCTGAGGAAAAGAATCGGCCACCGGGCCCGCCTCCGCCTGCACACCTGCCTCCAGTTGAGTGTTCCTGTCCCACGCCCACCGGCGCCCCGCTAGGGTCTCGAAAGAACTTACGAAGATCGTGCGTGACAGGCCGTTGGGGGACGGACGCCGTACGGGGCGTGCCTCCCCCTCTCGCATGCCGTACGGCCGTCCCGCGGCACGAGGTTCGACAGGGAGGGGCACCACCGTCATGGGACGTCACAGCTTGCCCGATCAGTATGGGGCGGGCGGCAGCGACCCCCGGGTACGCGCACGCCGCCGCACGGTGGCCGTGGCCGCGGTCCTCGTGCTCATCGTCGCCGGCGGTGCGGCCGCCGCGGTCCGCAGCGGGCTCCTCTCGTTCGGTTCCTCCTGCCAGGACGACGCGGTGCGGCTGAAGCTGACCGCCTCCCCGGGCCTGGCGCCCGCCCTGAAGGCCGCCGCGGCACGGGCCCGCACGGCGAACATCACCTCCGACGGCCAGTGCGTCGCCGTCGCCGTCACCGCCCGCGAGTCGTACGAGGTCGCCGACACCCTCATGGCGGGCAGGAGCCACGGCGCACAGGTGTGGGTGCCGGATTCGGACGTGTGGGTCGAGCGGGTCACCGCGAACCGGGCCGCGACCCAGGTCACGGTGGCGGGCAACGTGGCCTCGACACCGGTGGGGGTGGCCGTGGTCCCCGCGGCCGCGAAGTCGCTCGGCTGGCCGGACAAGACGTACAGCTGGCTCGAACTGGCCGGCGCCACCCTGCGCGACGACTCCCTCAAGCTGGGCGCCGCCGACCCGGCGCGCAGTGCGACCGGGCTGCTGGCGCTCACCCGGCTGAGCACCGCGGCCGCCGGCCTCCAGGACGGGGACACCCAGGCCGCGGCCATGATGAAGACGCTGTCGCAGCGCACCTCCGACACCGACGCCCAGGTCCTCGACACGCTGCCCCGCGACTCCTCGGGCACCGAGCAGGGCAACCCCAGGCGCAATCAGGCCCTGGTCCTCACCGAGCAGTCGGCGTTCACCCACAACTCCTCGGCCGGCGCCGCCGACGACCTGGACATGTTCTACCCGAAGGACGGCTCGCCCCGGCTCGACTACCCGTACACGCTGGTCGACCAGTCGCAGTTGACGACGGACCAGAGCCGGGCCGCGATCCGCTTCATGACGTACCTGCGCCAACCCGAGCAGCGCGGCCTCCTGGAGAAGTCCGGCTTCCGGACCACCGGCGAGACCCCCGGGGCGGTCGTCGCCGGGGCGGGCGGCCGCAGTCCGCAGCCGTACGGCGAGTCGGCCCCGCAGCCGGCCACCGAGGCGGCCGTCGAGGAGGCCCTCGGCACGTGGACGATCACCGTGCAGAGCGCCCGGATCACCACCGTGGTGGACGCCTCCTCGTCCATGTCGGAAACCGTGCCGGGCACCGGCCGGTCGCGGATGGACGTCACCAGGGCCTCGCTGCTCCGGGCCCTCGCCACGTTCACGCCCGAGGACGAGATCGGCCTGTGGAAGTTCTCCACAAACCTGGACGGCGACAAGGACTACCGGGTCCTCGTACCGACGAGGCGGCTCGGCGACCGCAGCGGCGACGCCACCCAGCGCGACCGGCTGTCGGCGGCGTTCAGCGGCCTGGAGCCGGTCGCGAACGGTGCCACCGGTCTGTACGACACCACGCTCGCCGCGTACCGGGCGGCGACCTCCTCCTACGCCGAGGGCGAGTTCAACGCGCTCGTCGTGCTGACGGACGGGGTGAACCAGGACCCCGGCAGCATCTCCCGCGGTGACCTCGTCGGGAAACTCCAGACCCTGTCCGACCCCGAGCGGCCGGTCCCGCTGATCGTGATCGCCGTAGGGCCGGACGCCGACCGCCAGGAGGCCGAGCAGATCGCCCGGGCCACCGGCGGCTCGGGCCAGCAGGTCAGCGACCCCGCACAGATCCACAAGGTGATCCTCAAGGCCATCGTGGCGGCGGGAGCGCGGGGCGAACGGGGCTGACCCGGCCGCTCACCCCAGCGGCACCGGCTCCGGCAGCCCCACCGGCCAGGTGTGCACGGGCTCGCCGATCTGCATCAGCTCGCGGTAGCGCCGGGTCGTGGCGGCCAGCGCCTCGTCCCGCGACAGGCCCGCCTCCAGCCCCCGGTGGAAGGTCGCGGCCTGCCAGGTCGCCCCGTTGGCCCGGCGGCGGCAGCGCTCCTCGATCACGCCGAGGTACAGGTCCCGGTCGGCGGGCTCGATGCCCCACGCGTCCAGGCCGGCCGCGGCCAGCGGCAGCAGTTCGTCGCGTACGAGGCTGACCGCGTCGACCTCCGCCGTGGCGCCGTACCGGCCGCGCCGGGGCCAGGTCAGCCGGGCGTCGATGCCGTGCCGGCACGCCTCGTCGAAGTTGGCCGCGGCCGCCTCGAACGGCAGCCTGGTCCACACCGGGCGCGACTCCTCGGCGAGGGCGCGGACGAGACCGTAGTAGAAGGCCGCGTTGGCGATGACGTCGGTGACGGTGGGGCCGGCGGGCAGCACACGGTTCTCCACGCGCAGGTGCGGGACGCCGTCCGCGATGCCGTAGACCGGCCGGTTCCAGCGGTACACCGTGCCGTTGTGCAGGACGAGTTCGGCGAGCTTCGGCACCCCGCCGGCGTCGAGGACCTGGAGCGGGTCCTCCTCGTCGCAGATCGGCAGGAGGGCCGGGAAGTAGCGCAGGTTCTCCTCGAACAGGTCGTACGCGGAGGTGATCCAGCGCTCCCCGAACCAGGTGCGCGGCCGTACACCCTGCGCCTGGAGCTCGGGCGGGCGGGTGTCGGTGGACTGCTGGAACAACGGGGGCCGCGACTCGCACCACAGCTCGCGGCCGAACAGGAACGGCGAGTTGGCGCCGACCGCGACCTGGGCGGCGGCGACGGCCTGCGCGGCGTTCCAGACGTCGGCGAAACGGCCGGGGGTGACCTGGAGGTGCAGCTGCACGGAGGTGCAGGCGGCCTCCGGCGCGATGGACTTGGAGGTGCAGGTGAGGCGTTCGACGCCGTCGATGTCGAGCGCGAAGTCCTCGCCCCGGGCGGCCACTATCTGCTCGTTGAGCAGGGCGTAGCGGTCGACGTCGGAGAGGTTGGAGGAGACCAGGTCGTCGCGGTCGAGGGTCGGCAGGATGCCGATCATCACGATTCCCGCGTCGAGCTCGCCCGCTTTCCGGTCTGCATATGCCAGCGAGGTACGGATTTCCTCGGCGAGCTGGTCGAATACCCGGCCGCTCAAAGCATGTGGGGCTATGTTGACTTCCAGGTTGAACATGGCGAGTTCTGTTTGGAAATCGCGGCTCGCGATGCGCTCCAGAACCTGCCCGTTGAGCATTCTCGGTTGCCCGTCCGCGCCGGTGAGATTCAATTCGATCTCCAGCCCCAGGAGGTTCCGTGCGCGATCGAACCGCTTCTCGGCCAGGAGTCGCTCCAGCCCCGTCAGGTTCTGCCGGAGCTTGTCGCGGTAGCGCTGGCGATCGGACAGGTCGAACGGCCCTGCCACGACCTTCTCGCCCATCGAAGGGTCCTCCTTGGTGTGGGCGGGCCGAGCATCCGGCCGCCGGTGTGCGGGTCACGTGGGATGATGCCCCGCGAAAGCGATCGATAACGTCCCCGGCCGCTCCGGGGCCCGCTAGTCTGTCGGAGGTGACCGGCGGCACATTCACCGGGCATGGGGCATGACGCAGTTTCCGGTGCCCCGATGAACTCGTGAAAAACGCCGACGAGAACGGGCCGACCGCATGCCCGGCGTTTTTCGAGGTCAACCCCGCGTCGCCGCCCGGGAATCGGGATGATTCCCGCGGATCGCCGACCGAATAGACCCTTGCCCCGGGCCTCGGAAACGGCTAGCCGAAACACTGCGTGAACATATGTCGTATAAACTCCGCGAACAAGGCAGAAGGCCGGCGCCCGCGGTTCTCTGCCCTGCCGTCCTGATGACATGCCGAACGGCAGGGCTCACTCCCACCACGCGTTTACCGACCGGGGCACCCGTCTCTCTGTTCTCGTGTGCTGACAGCGCCGTCCGCCCCGCCCCGCCCTCGCGCCCTTGTGCCTGTCGAATGAGAGGCGACCCACCATGCCGCTGCATGTCCCCCCGGCCCCCGCACCCGCCCTTCGCTCCGTCCTCACCGCGCTGGCATCCCCCACCGCGGTCCGCGAGGCCCGAACTCCCTCCTTGCTGCGCGCCCAGGGACCCGCCACCCCCGAACTCCCCCTGCCTGTCCATGTGTTGGAGCACATCAGTGCCACCGGGGTACCCACCACGCGACTGGCCGGGTGGCGCTTCCTGATCCGCTGCGGCGACCGGGCGGTGGCCGCGGCGGAGACCATGCTGACCGCCGACGGCTGGGCGTTCTCCCGCTTCTTCGAGGGTCCCTACATCGCCTCCACGGAACTCGCGCTGCGCCAGGCGGAGACCGTGCAGCAGCCCTACCAGCCGCGACTGCTGTCGGTGCCGGGCCTGTACATGCTCACGCTGTGGCTGCACGACGATCCCACCGCGGACGGCGCCACCGGCCACCCCGCGGGCACGGATCTGCTGATCCCGCTGGCACCGGCGCCGCCCGGCATCGCCGCCCACCGCCCGCACCGCGTCGCCGAACTGCTGCCGGCCCTGACCCACCGGGTGACTCCGGCACCACTGCTGTCCTCCCCCGCCTGACAGGCCACCGCGCGACGGTTCCTCGTACCCCGTCCCCGGAATTCCGGGGACGGGGTACGAGGCGTGTGCGCCCACCGGACACGGCGGGCGCCATCTCTTTTCCATAACCCCCTTTGCTCGTACGAGCGTCAATTGGCTCGCACGAGCCGCAAGGGGCATGTGACCAGTGCGGACTAGCCCCATTCGGTCACCGTGAATGACCCGAAGTGACGGTCCGCACCGGCTGAACCATCCGCGCGGGGGTTGCGTCATCAACCTGTGAGAAGTGCTGCCGCGAAATCCCTGCGGATCGACGTCCAGGGGGCAACACTGGGGTCGGAACGACTTATCACAACGGGGGGCGGCCATGAACGACGCTTCAAGCCGCGGGACAGACACCACAGCCATCTCACACCTCACGACCACGCGAAAGATCCCACCCATGTGCCAGCACCAGCCACCGTGTCCGACAGCCGGCTCCGCCGACCGGGAATCCGCGCGCCTTCTGGCGCACCACCCGGAACAGGGATGGAGCCTGCTGTGCAACGGCGTTCTGCTCTTCGAGGACACCGGTGAGCTCCTGCCCGACGGCCGGATCATCGCGCCGCACCGCCCCATGGGCGCCGGCCACGTGATGACAGCCGCCTGAGCGGACCGGACGGGCGGTCCGCCGGACCGCCCGCCGACACCTGAGGGGCCGGATCGCAGCGACCACTGCGCACCGGCCCCGACGCACGTCCTGCTTCGGTCACTGCGCGTAGTCCCCCGTGCGCGCGTCCTCCCCGACCCCGTCCGTCCCGCGCGTGGGTGCCGAACGTCGTGGGCGCGGACCCCCGTGGCTGCCGAACCCCGTGGGCGCCGAACCCCGTGGCGCGGAACCCCGTGGGCTCCGAACAGGCCCCCAGCCAGGACCCCCCCTTCCCACAGCCGCCCGCCTTCCGGAAGACTCCTGGAAGTTCCGCGAGAACCGTCGGCGGAGGTGGGGAAGTGACAGCACGCGAGGCCGCCGCCGGACCGGCGCCCGGGGCCGGAGGCAGAGTCACCATCACGGAGATCGCCCGGCGGGCCGGCGTCTCGGTGCCCACCGTGTCCCGCGTCGTCAACGGCCGGTCGGACGTCTCACCCCGGACCCGGGCCCGTGTCGAGGACCTGCTGCACCAGCACGGCTACCGCAGACGCAGCCCCGCTCCCGGCGCCCGCGCCGCCCTGCTCGACCTGGTCTTCGACGACCTCGGCAGCCCCTGGGCGGTGGAGATCATCCGAGGTGTCGAGGAGGTCGCCCACGCTGCCGGGGCCGGCACCGTGGTGTCGGCGCTGCGCGGACGCTCGGGCGACCCGCGAGACCGGATGCGCAGCCTGCGCGCACGCGCCTCCGACGGGGTCGTCCTCGTCACCTCCGCCCTGGAGCCGGTCCTGCACGACGAACTGCGCGTCCTCGGCGTGCCCCTGGTGGTGGTCGACCCGGCGGGCTCCCCCGCTCTCGACGCCCCCACCGTCGGTGCGGCCAACTGGTCGGGCGGCCTGGCGGCCACCGGGCACCTGCTGTCGCTGGGTCACCGCAGGATCGGCCTGATCACCGGGCCGCCCCGGCTGCTGTGCTCGCGGGCCCGCTTCGACGGCTACCGCGCGGCCCTGGAGGGCGCGGGCCTCGCCGTGGACGAGAGCCTCGTCGTGCCGGGCGACTTCCGCCCGGAGTCCGGTTTCGCCGGCTGCACCACCCTGCTGGACCTGCCCGATCCGCCGACCGCCGTGTTCGCGGCCGGCGACCAGATGGCACTCGGCGCCGTCGAGGCGCTGCGGCGGCGCGGACTCAGGGTGCCGGAGGACATGAGCGTGGTCGGTTTCGACGACCTCCCCGAGGTCCGCTGGTCCGCCCCGCCGCTCACCACGGTCCGCCAGCCCCTCACCGAGATGGGCCGTCTCGCCGCCCGTACGGTGCTGGCGCTGGCCCGCGGCGAGCAGCCGGCCTCGCCGCGGGTCGAGCTGGGCACGGAACTGGTGGTGCGCGCCAGCACCGCGCCCCCCGCCCGCCATGGCTGACTACCTGCCGCCCAGCGCCTCCCGGATCGCGAAGTAGGCGGGTTTGGGAGCCAGTTGCTCGTCCCACGGCAGGGCCGCGCCCTGGCCGGGGAAGAAGGCCGGGATCCACGAGTACCGGTCGGTGTAGTCCCACACCGTGATGCCCACGCAGCGCCGCACCGCGAGGCACGCCTTCGTCAGGTCGGCGTACCACCGCGCCTGGGTCGCCAGTTTCGCCTCGTCGGCGGGCAACAGCATCCGTACGTCGACCTCGGTGAGGGCGGTGTCGAGGCCGAGCCGTGAGAAGCGGCGGAGGTTGTCCTCCAGCGTGTCCGGATAGCCGTACTGCAGGGCGAGATGGGCCTGCAGGCCGATGCCGTCGAGCGGGACGCCCCGCGCCTTCAGGTCCTGGGCCAGCGCGTAGTAGGCGTCGCTCTTCGGGCCGAGCGCCTCGATGTTGTAGTCGTTGAGGTAGAGCCTGGCGTGCGGATCGGCCTGGTGCGCCCAGCGCAGCGCGTCGGCGATGTAGCCGGGGCCGAGGGTCTTGTAGAAGAGGGTCTCCCGGTAGGTGCCGTCCTCGTTGAACGCCTCGTTGACGACGTCCCAGGAGTAGACCTTGCCGCGGTAGTGGCGCACCTCGGCGAAGATGTGCTTCTTCAGGACGCTCCGCAGCTCGTCCGCCGTCCAGTCACGGCCGGTGAGCCAGCCGGGCAGCTGGCTGTGCCAGACCAGGGTGTGGGCGCGGACCCGCTGGTGGTTCTGCCGGGCGAGGCGGACGATCTCGTCGCCCTGGGACCAGTCGTGGACGCCCTGTTGGGGTTCGGTGGCGTACCACTTCATCCCGTTGCCGGGCGTGATCATGTCGAACTCGTCGCCGAGGAGCGCGGTGTAGGCGCTGTCGGTGAGTTCGGGGTTGTCGGTGGCGCTGCCGAAGTAGCGGCCGTGGCGTTCGGCGAGGCGGGCCAGGGTGGTCGGCGTGCCGTGGCTCTCGCCGGCGTGGGCCGCCGGGCCGGCGACTCCGGCGGCGACCAGGACGGCGGCGAGGGTGCCGGCGAGTCTGAGCCGGGTGCGGGTGCGGGAGCGGGTGGTGTTGCGCATGGTGCGACTCCTCACGGTGCGGTGGTGTGGGTGAGCCGTACGCCGGGCGGCGCCCGTCATCCCTTCGTGGCGCCGGCGGTGAGGCCGCTGACGAGCTGGCGCTCGGCGACCGAGTAGAAGGCCAGGGCGGGAACCATGGCGAGGACGAGGTAGGCGAAGACGCGTGCGTACTCCGCCGAGTACTGCCCCTGGAACTGCTGGACGCCGATGGGGAGCGTCCACCAGGCGTTGTCGGTGAACACCAGCAGCGGCAGGAGGAAGTTGTTCCAGCTGGTGACGACGGCGAGCACCGAGACGGTGCCGAGGGCGGGACGCGCCATGGGCAGCAGCACCCGCCAGAAGAAGCCGAAGGGGCTGCAGCCGTCGAGGGTGGCCGCCTCCTCCAGTTCGCCGGGGATCTGCCGGAAGAACCCGCGCAGGATGATGATGGTCATCGGCAGCGCGAAGGCGGCCTGCGGAAGGATCACTCCGAGCGGGTTGTCCAGCAGGCCCAGGTAGCGCACCAGCAGGAACAGCGGCAGGGCCGCCACCGCGAAGGGGAACATCAGCCCCATGGTGAAGACGGTGAACAGCACCTCCCGCCCGCGGAAGGCGAACCGGGCGAACGAGAAGGCCGCGAGCGCGGACACGGCGACCACGAGCACGGTGGTGGCCACCGCGATCAGGGTGCTGTTGCCGAGCAGCTTCCAGAAGTCGCCCGAGCGGAGGATCTGGGTGTAGTTGCCGGTCAGCCAGTGCTCGGGCAGTCCGAAGGGGTTGCTGGAGAGCTCGTCGGTGGACTTGAAGCCGGACAGCACGGCGTACACCAGGGGCAGCACCATCACCGCGCCCACCAGGACAAGGGTCAGGTGCACCGGCAGGCTGCGTAGGGTCTTGCGGGTCACGTGCCGTCCCCCCTCATCGTCGTGGTGGCCCCTTCGAGGTCGCGGCGGAGCACGAACCGCTGGTAGGCGAGGGCGAAGAGGAGGCAGATGCCGAACATGACCACGCTGATCGCGCTGGCGTAGCCGACCTGGTAGCGCTTGAAGCCGTACTGGAACATGGTCACGGCCATCGTCTCGGAGTGGTGGTCGGGGCCGCCCTGGGTGACCACCCAGACCAGGTCGAACAGCTGGATCGACCCGATGACGGACAGGAAGACACTGATGCGCAGGGTGGGCGCGAGCAGCGGCAGGGTGACGTTGCGGAAGCGCTGCCAGGGGCCCGCGCCGTCGATCAGCGCCGCCTCGGTCAACTCGGCCGGAATGGACTGGAGTCCGGCCAGGTAGAGCATCATGTGGAAGCCGAAGTACTTCCAGGTCATGACCAGGAAGAGGGTCGCCATGACGGTGGAGGGGTCGGCGAACCACTCGCCGCCCACTCCGTCCAGGCCGATGCCGCCGAGGAGGTGGTCGGCGAGCCCCTCGTCCGGGGCGAAGACCATGCCGAAGAGCACACCCGTGATCGCCTCGGACAGCACGTACGGCGCGAAGAACAGCATCCGGTAGACGGCCCGGCCGCGCAGCCGCTGGTTGAGCAGGACGCCCATGGCGAGTGCGAAGGGCAGTTGCAGCGCGAGGGAGAGGCCCACCAGGACCAGGCAGCGCCACAGGTCGCCGAGGAAGACCGCGTCGTGGAAGAGCCGGGTGAAGTTGTCGGTTCCGGTGTAGTCGGAGGGCATGCCGAAGCCGCCCCAGCGGAAGAAGGCGGCGTACAGCGCGAACAGCATCGGCAGCAGCACCAGGACGACGAACAGGATCAGGGCGGGCACCTGGAAGCCGACCGCGGTGAGCCAGTGCAGCACGCGCCGCCGCGTCCGCCCCCGGGCCGCGGCGGCGGCCGGGGGCGGGAGGGCGAGGTCGGAGCCGCTCCGCTTGTCCGGAAGGAACGTGGAGGTCATCGTCGGCTACTGCTCTTCCTTCGCGGCCTTCGTGACCGACTCGGTGACCTGCTCGGGGGACTTGGAGCCGGCGATCAGCGCGGCGACGCTGTCGTTGACCTCCTGGCCGACGGCGGGGGCGTATGCCTGGTCGAGGTAGAGCTGGAACCCGGTGGCGGCCTTCAACTGCTGCTGTACGGCCCGGGTGTTGGGGTCGGTGACGGCGCTCTCGACAGCCGGCACCACTGGCAGGACGCCGGTCTTCCTGACGAGTTGGAGGTCCGTCGCCTGCGAGGCGAAGAACCTCAGGAAGTCGACGGCCTCCTGCGGAGCGCCCTTGCGCAGGGCGTGTCCTCCGCCGCCCCCGAACACCTCGGTGATCGTTCCCCGGCCGCCCTCGACCGCGGGGAACGGGAAGAAGCCGAGGTCGTCCCCGAGTCCCTTGCCCGCGTCCGCCTCCACGACCGGGGCCCACTGGCCCATCAGTTCCATCGCCGCCTTGGCGTTGCCGACGGCGGCCGCCTGGCCGGTGGGGCTGGAGTAGGCGGCTCCCAGGAACCCCTTCTGGAACGGCTTGAGCGCCACGAGGTCCTTGAGGTGCTGTCCGGCCTGGACGAACCCGGCCCCGGTGAAGTCCTTGTCGTCGTCCGCCTTGCGCAGGGCGTCGACGCCGGCGGTGCGCATCGCGAGGTAGGCCCAGTAGTACATGCCGGTCCACGCCTCCTTGCCGGCCAGGGCGAGGGGGGTGACACCGGCCGTCTTCAGCTTGCGTACGGCGTCGAGGAAGCCGCTCCAGGTGGTGGGGGGCGCGCTGATGCCGGCCTGCTTGAAGAGCGCCTTGTTGTACCAGAACCCGATCATGCCGATGTCGAACGGGATGCCGTACACCTTCTCGTCGAGGAGGTACGCCTGCTTGGCGACCGGCAGCAGGCCGTCGGCCCAGGGCTTGGTGCGGTCGGTGAGGTCCTCCACGAGCCCCGCGTCCACCTGCTGCCTCAGGACGCCGCCGCCCCAGGTGTGGAAGATGTCCGGCAGTTTCCCGGAGGCGGTGAGCGCCGTCATCTTCGATTTGTAGGCGTCGTTCTCCAACTGGACGATCTTTATCTTGACCTTGGGGTTCTCGGCCTCGAACTTCTTGGCCAGGCCGGCCCACACGTTCTTGGTCGGCTGCGTGGTGGAGATGTTCCACCACTCGATCGTGGTCGTCCCCGACGACCCTCCGTCCGAGTCGCCGCCGCAGCCGCTCAGTGCCGTCATCCCCAGACCGGCAGCGGCCGAGGCCGCCAGAAAGCCGCGGCGGGACAGTGCCGGGTCACCCATCATGCGCTCCTTGGGTACGGGACGGCACGTACACGCGTCCGCCCTGACCGAAAGTTTCGAAGATGATTCAGAAAGCTTCGCTGTTGCCGCACCCTAGAGACAGCGCCCAAACGGTGGCAACCCCCTGTACGCGGGGAATCTGCGGCCAACGTGCGCGGAGCCCGGGGCCGTTGGCGCCGATGCGCTCCGCCGAGGGAGCGGACCGAGAGTTTCCGAGGGGTTCCGGAAGCACCGGACGCGCGCTGAGATGAGGGCGGAAGCCGACGATGAGGGAGTGCCGTACGCCGGTATGCGAGTCGGCGTCACCGGGCATCGGGCGAAACATTCGGGTGGATTGGCGAACGTTAGACCGCGCGTGGAGCGTGACACGAGAGCCGGAGACGTCCGAGGAGACGCGGTGACTCGGGCCGGGACAGCGCGGCGCGAGGGCGGGCGAGCCCGGGACACTCCCCCGGATCCGCCGACCCCCGCGTGGTTGTCGCACGGTCGTGTGAGGTGGTCGGCCCGTCGTGGCGAGCTCCCCTGACGGGCTGCCGCCGAGGTGGACCTACGGCACGTCGACGGTGTGCACGCGGGGAGGCCGCCCGCCCACGACGTGACGCTGTGTGTCCACAGCCGACCGGCGTACGCCCGCTTCGCGCCCCGGCCTCCGCCGCAGGTCCGCGGGCCCTCGGCTCGCATCGTGCCCGTCGCCACCTGCGGCACGGCCGGTCTTAACGCAAGCTTGACGCGGGCGGTCCTCCCATCCGTGGGCCCTCGCGTCACTCTCCGCTTACGCTGATCCCGCCGCCGTCCGCGGATGGCCGGAACCGCATGCCGAGCCGCACCCCAGGAGCCCGTCCGATGGCCACCACCGAGCACCCCCCGCCCAGTCGCCTGCGCTCCTGGATGCTGGAGGGCCTCTCCGACATGGGCAAGGGCGGCGGCCACCAGGGACCACACGCGCGGCCGGAACCCGTGCACCAGGGCCAGCGCTGGTGGCGCGTGATGTGTCTCACCGGCGTCGACTACTTCTCGACCCTCGGCTACCAGCCCGGCATCGCGGCCCTCGCGGCCGGACTCCTGTCGCCGGTCGCGACCATCGTGCTGGTGATCGTCACCCTCGCGGGCGCGCTGCCCGTGTACCGGCGGGTGGCCGAGGAGAGCCCGCGCGGCGAGGGCTCGATCGCGATGCTGGAGCGGCTGCTGTCCTTCTGGCAGGGCAAACTCTTCGTGCTCACCCTGCTCGGCTTCGCCGCCACCGACTTCCTGATCACCATCACCCTGTCCGCGGCCGACGCCTCGACCCACCTGGTCGAGAACCCGCACCTGAACAGCGCGCTGCACGACCGGCAGATGCTGATCACGCTGGTCCTCGTGGCGCTGCTCGGCGCCGTGTTCCTCAAGGGCTTCCTGGAGGCGATCGGCGTCGCGGTGGTCCTGGTGGGCATCTACCTGGCGCTCAACGTCGTCGTCGTGATCGTCGGCCTGTGGCATGTGGCCACCGCCGGCCACGTGATCACCGACTGGTCCACCGCCCTGACCGCCGAGCACGGCAACGTCTTCGCGATGATCGGCGTGGCGCTGCTGGTCTTCCCCAAACTGGCGCTCGGCCTCTCCGGGTTCGAGACCGGCGTCGCCGTCATGCCGAACGTCCGGGGCGACGCCGACGACACCGAGGAGCGGCCGACCGGCCGCATCCGGGACACGAAGAAGCTGCTCACCACGGCGGCCCTGATCATGAGCGTCTTCCTGATCGCCACCAGCTTCATCACCACCCTGCTGATCCCGGAGAAGGAGTTCGAGCCGGGCGGCCAGGCCAACGGCCGCGCGCTGGCCTTCCTCGCGCACGACTACCTCGGCGGCGCCTTCGGCACGGTCTACGACGTCTCGACGATCGCCATCCTGTGGTTCGCCGGCGCCTCCGCGATGGCCGGCCTGCTCAACCTGATGCCCCGCTACCTGCCCCGCTACGGCATGGCCCCGCACTGGGCACGCGCGGTGCGCCCCATGGTCATCGTCTTCACCCTGATCGCCTTCCTGGTCACCTGGATCTTCGACGCCGACGTCGACGCGCAGGGCGGTGCCTACGCCACCGGTGTGCTCGTGCTGATCAGCTCGGCGGCGATCGCGGTGACCATCGCCGCCCACAAGGCCGGCCAGCGCAACTGGACCATCGCCTTCGCGGTGATCTCGGCGGTGTTCCTCTACACCACGGTCGTCAACGTCATCGAACGCCCCGACGGTGTGAAGATCGGCGCCTGCTTCATCGCGGGCATCATCCTGGTCTCCCTGCTGTCCCGGCTGGCCCGCGCCTTCGAGCTGCGCGTGACCAGCGTGACGCTCGACCCCATGGCGGAACGTTTCATCCGGGACATGGCCAGCCGCAAGATACGGTTCATCGCCAACGAACCCCAGCAGCGCGACAAGGCCGAGTACCGCGACAAGATCGAGCAGATCAGGGCGGACAACGACGTCCCCGGCGAGGACTTCGTCTTCGTCGAGGTCACGGTCCTCGACCCGTCCGAGTTCGAGGCGAGCCTGACGGTACGCGGCGAGGTCCTCCACGACCGCTACCGCGTCCTGACCCTGGAGTCCTCCTCCATCCCCAACGCCCTCGCCGCGCTGCTCCTGCACGTCCGCGACTCGACCCGCTGCACCCCGCACATCTACTTCGAGTGGACCGAGGGCAACCCCTTCGCCAACTTCCTGCGCTTCTTCCTCTTCGGCCAGGGCGAGGTCGCCCCGGTCACCCGGGAGGTCCTGCGCGAGGCGGAGCCGGACCGCGACCGCCGCCCCCGGGTCCACACGGGCTGAGCGATCCACCGGACACGGCGACGCGGCGGGTCACCGTACGGACCCGCACGGGCACTGTCCGATACGGCGACACGCCCACGCACGCAGGCACTCGCCCATGGCAGCGCACCGCCCGGCACGGCAGCGCACCGCCCGGCACGGCAGCACGCCGCGACACCGCAGCACCCCACCGTCAGGAGGACCCCACCCGACAGGCGACGAACCGCGGTCGCCCACCCGCCGACCCCCTCCCGTCGGCGTCGCCCCGCTGCCCCTATCGTGATCGCCATGCAGTCCTACACGATCGGCCAGGCGGCGCGGCTGCTCGGCGTGAGCCCGGACACCGCCCGCCGCTGGGCGGACGCGGGCCGGGTGGCGACCCGGCGCGACGAGAGCGGGCGGCGCGTCATCGAGGGCCAGGACCTGGCCGCGTTCTCGGTGGAGCTGGCCAGGACCGGAGGCGGTGAGGAGGAGGCCCTCTCCCACACCTCCGTGCGCAACGCCTTCCCCGGGATCGTCACCGCGATCAAGCTCGGCGACGTGGCGGCCCAGGTCGAGATCCAGGCCGGGCCGCACCGCCTGGTCTCCCTGCTGACCCGGGAGGCCGTGGAGGAGATGGGCCTGGAGGTCGGCATGGAGGCCACCGCCCGCGTGAAGTCGACGAACGTGCACATCGACCGCGTCTGAGCGCGGCGCCCGGTCCCCCGTAGGGCGACGCGGCCCGCACGTACCGGGCACGCGGCGCCTGCGCGACTACGGTGGGAACCTTCCCAGGACGTCCCCCCACGGGCATCCCCCCACCGTCAGCGAGGCGCACTCCATGAGCCTGAGCATCCGCAACCAGCTCCCCGGCACGGTCACCGTCATCACCCCCGGCGAGGTCATGGCCACGGTCGGGGTCAGTCTGGCCGGCGGCCAGAACCTCACCGCGGCGGTCACCCGGGAGGCCGTC
The DNA here is from genome assembly GCF_056435735.1 of Streptomyces sp. NPDC043878. Lineage (NCBI taxonomy): Bacteria > Bacillati > Actinomycetota > Actinomycetes > Kitasatosporales > Streptomycetaceae > Streptomyces > Streptomyces sp. NPDC043878. The sequence goes on along the minus strand of NZ_JBWKDW010000015.1, from coordinate 14,408 downwards.
GAGGAACTCGGGCTCGCCCCCGGCTCGGCCGTACGGGCCCTGGTGAAGTCGACGGAGGTCTCGCTCGCCACCGGCCGGGTCGAGGGCCTCTCGATCCGCAACCGGCTGCCCGGCACGGTGCGGGACATCGCCACCGGCGGGGCCATGGCCTCGGTGAAGGTCACGGTCGAGGGCGGCGAACTGACCGCCGCGATCACCGCGGACGCCGTCGCCGAGCTGGGCCTGACCGCCGGGACGCCCGTGGTCGCCCTGATCAAGTCGACCGAGCTCTCCCTCGCGACCGGGTGAGGCACGAAGGGCTCCGCCCGGGCCGCTGTGGCCCGGGCGGAGCCCTTCACCTACGGGATCTCAGTCCTCGTACGCGTCCAGCGGCGGGCAGGAGCAGACCAGGTTGCGGTCGCCGAAGGCCTGGTCGATCCGGCGCACCGGCGGCCAGTACTTGTCCGCGGCCGAGACGCCGGCCGGGAACACGGCCTCCGCACGCGTGTACACGTGCTCCCAGTCGCCGCCCAGCGCGGCGGCGGTGTGCGGGGCGTTGCGCAGCGGGTTGTCCTCCGCCGACCACTCCCCCGCGCCGACCTTTTCGATCTCCGCACGGATGGCGATCATCGCCTCGCAGAACCGGTCGATCTCGATCAGGTCCTCGGACTCGGTCGGCTCGATCATGAGCGTCCCGGCCACCGGGAACGACATCGTCGGCGCGTGGAAACCGTAGTCGATCAGCCGCTTGGCCACGTCGTCGACGCTGACGCCGGTCGCCTTGGTCAGCGGGCGCAGGTCGATGATGCACTCGTGCGCGACCAGACCGCCGGGACCGGTGTAGAGCACCGGGTAGTGCGGTTCCAGCCGCTTGGCGATGTAGTTGGCACTGAGCACGGCCACCTGCGTGGCCCGCTTCAGCCCCTCGCCGCCCATGAGCCGGACGTACGCCCACGAGATCGGCAGGATGCCCGCCGAGCCCCACGGGGCGGCGGAGATCGGGCCGACACCGGTCTCCGGGCCGGCGGCCGGCTGGAGCGGGTGGTTGGGCAGGTACGGCGCCAGGTGGGAGCGCACCCCGACCGGGCCGACGCCCGGACCGCCGCCGCCGTGCGGGATGCAGAACGTCTTGTGCAGGTTGAGGTGCGAGACGTCACCACCGAAGTGCCCCGGCTTGGCCAGCCCCACCAGCGCGTTGAGGTTGGCGCCGTCGACGTAGACCTGCCCGCCCGCCTCGTGCACCTGGGCGCAGATGTCGGCGACGTGCTCCTCGAACACGCCGTGCGTCGACGGATAGGTGATCATCAGCACCGACAGCTCGTCGCGGTACTGCTCGATCTTCGCCCGCAGATCCGCCACGTCGATCTCGCCGTCCTCGGCGGTCCTCACGACGACGACCTTCATACCGGCCATCACGGCGCTCGCGGCGTTCGTGCCGTGCGCGGAGGACGGGATGAGGCAGACGGTGCGCTGCTCGTCGCCGTTGGCGCGGTGGTATCCGCGTACGGCGAGCAGCCCGGCCAGCTCGCCCTGCGAGCCGGCGTTGGGCTGGAGCGACACGTTGTCGTAGCCGGTGACCTCGGCGAGCCGCTGCTCCAGCTCACGGATGAGGGTCAGGTAGCCCTCCGCCTGCTCGACCGGCGCGAACGGGTGCAGCTGGCCGAACTCGGGCCAGGTGACGGGCTCCATCTCGGTGGTCGCGTTGAGCTTCATGGTGCAGGAGCCCAGCGGGATCATGCCGCGGTCGAGCGCGTAGTCCCGGTCGGCGAGCCGGCGCAGGTAGCGGAGCATCGCCGTCTCGGAACGGTGCTCGTGGAAGACGGGGTGGGTGAGGTAGTCGTCGGTGCGCAGCAGCGCGTCCGGCAGGACGTCCCCCGTCGCCGCGTCCAGCGCCTCGATGTCGCCGTCGACCCCGAACGCGCTCCACACCGCGCCGACCTGGGCCCGCGCGGTGGTCTCGTCGCAGGTGACCGACACGTGGTCGGCGTCCACGAGGTGCAGGTTGACGCCGTGGTCGCGGGCGGCGGAGACGACCTGCGCGGCGCGGCCCGGCACCCGGGCGGTGACGGTGTCGAAGTAGTTGCCGTGCACGAGCTCGACCCCGCCGGCCTCCAGGCCCGCGGCGAGGATCGCAGCGTAGCGGTGCGTGCGCCGCGCGATGCCCCTGAGTCCCTCGGGTCCGTGGTAGACGGCGTACATGCCGGCCATCACGGCGAGCAGCACCTGGGCGGTGCAGATGTTGCTCGTGGCCTTCTCGCGGCGGATGTGCTGCTCACGCGTCTGCAGGGCGAGCCGATAGGCCTTGTGCCCGTCGGCGTCGACGGAGACGCCCACGAGCCGGCCGGGCAGGCTGCGCGCGAAGCTCTCGCGCACCGCCATGTAGCCGGCGTGCGGCCCGCCGAAGCCCATCGGCACACCGAAGCGCTGCGTGGTGCCGACCGCGATGTCCGCGCCGAGCTCACCGGGCGACCTCAGCAGGGTGAGGGCGAGCAGGTCGGCCGCCACGGTGACGAGCGCGCCGAGCTCGTGCGCCTGGTCGATGACCGGCTTGATGTCCCGTACGGCGCCGGAGGCGCCCGGGTACTGCAGCAGCACACCGTTGATCTCACGCTCGGCGATCCCGGCCGGGATGCCCTCGCTCAGGTCGGCGACGACCACCTCGACGCCGGCCGGTTCGGCACGGGTCTGGATCACGGCGATGGTCTGGGGCAGGGCGTCCGCGTCGACCAGGAACAGGCCCTTCTTGTTGCGGCCCATGCGCCGGGACAGCGCCACCGCCTCGGCGGCCGCGGTGCCCTCGTCGAGCAGCGAGGCGCCGGAGGTGGGCAGCCCGGTCAGCTCGGCGACCATGGTCTGGAAGTTCAGCAGGGCCTCGAGCCGCCCCTGGGAGATCTCCGGCTGGTAGGGCGTGTAGGCCGTGTACCAGGCCGGGTTCTCCATGACGTTGCGCAGGATCACCGGCGGCGTGAAGGTCCCGTGGTACCCGAGCCCGATCATCGGGGCCAGGACCTGGTTGCGATCGGCCAGCGCACGCAGCTCCGCCAGCACCTCGGCCTCGGTCCGGGCACCCGGCAGGTCCAGCGCGTCGGCGTTCTTGATCACATCCGGGACCGCGGCGGCCGTGAGCTCGTCGAGGGAGCCGTAGCCGACCTGGGCGAGCATCTTGGCGCGGGCCTCGTGGTCGGGGCCGATGTGGCGCTGCTCGAAGGGGATTCCCTGTTCGAGCTCGGAGAGCGGAATACGATGGGCGGTCATTGCGGAGGCCTCCTGGTCTGACGCGACCTTCGAGGGGTACCCCGGCGCGGGTACCCCGACGGCCTCCCCCTCTGTCATCTCGACCTGAGAGCTTCACCGGGGCGCCCGAGGGCACTCCCGGCTTTCACCGTCGGTGAGAACGGAAGCCGTCGGCCTCCGCCCTGCTTTCCAGAGTGACCTCGTCCGTGCGGTACGTGGGCCTGAGAGATTCCGGGGAGGATTTGCTCCTTCGGCGCCTCCATGGTCTCTGGAGGACTCTCCCGCACGGGGTCAGCAGCCGCCTGCCAGCCTACCAGCGAGGTCAACGCCCGAACTTTCGAGTGGCCCCCTCGTTGAAAGTGCTCTTTCGTAGTGCTTACGGATGAGTTGCGACCACATGGAGGGACCGTGCAGACCGACATCGATCCGCGCCACCTGATCGGCCGCAAGGCGTTCGACCGCGACGGGACCAAGATCGGCACGATCGACGAGGTGTACCTCGACGACGCGACCGGCGTCCCGGAGTGGGCAGCCATACGGACCGGCCTGTTCAGCAGGGACGCGTTCGTGCCCCTGGAGCCCAGCAGGCTGATCGAGGGCACCCTGCACGTCCCCTTCGAACGCGCCCTGATCAAGGACGCCCCCGACTTCGGCGTCGGGCGCCACCTCTCGCCGGAACAGGAACTCCAGCTCTACCACCACTACGGCCTGGACGTGGCCGCGCCTCCGGCGTTCCCCGACCGCGACTTCGGCAAGCTCGCGGGCTCCGACGACTCCTGAGACACCTCGGCCCCCGGCCCGCCGGGTCTTCGCGACCCGACCGCCGGCCCGACCGGCGCGGCCGGCACAGGCCGTGCTGACGCGGCAGGCGGCACGGACCGCACGAGCGGCAGCGGGTCCGCCGGCTCCAGCTCCGGGTCGTCGGTCCGGAAGGTCCGCACCCGCCCGGGCTCCGAGTCGGGCGTCTCGAACCGCACGGTGACCCGCCCCAGTCCGCTGCCCTGCACCCATCCGTGTCCGTACCCGGCGTGCCGTACGTCGTGGCCCGCGGGCCACCGTCGTTCAGCCGGCGCCCGCTCCTCCTCGGCCGGCCGGTCCTCGCCCTCCTCCGCCGGATCGTCCGTCAGCGCTCCCGCCGCCTGCGCGAACAGGTCCTCCTGCGTGTAGTCGGCGAGCCCGGAGACCCCCACGCCCAGCAGCCGGACCCCGCCCGTGGTGTCCACCGAGTCCAGCAGCCGGGCCGCCGCCTCCCGGACGACCGCCGGGTCGTCGGTGGGCCCGCGCAGGGTCTCCGACCGGGTCAAGGTGGAGAAGTCGTACCGGCGCACCTTCAGCACGATCGTCCGCCCCGACAGCCCTGCCTCCCGCAGCCGCCGCACGCAGCGGTCCGCCAGCCGCCGCACCTCAAGGCCCACCCGGGTCCGGTCGTGGATGTCCACGTCGTAGGTGTCCTCCACGGACACCGACTTCGTCTCCCGCTCGGCCACCACCGGCCGCTCGTCGTGCGCCAGCGCCATGGCGTACAACGCGTGCCCGTGGGACCTGCCCAGCAGACGCACGAGTTCGTCCTCACCCGCCTCGGCGATCTCGGCGACCGTGGTGATCCCGGCCCGCCGCAGGTGATCACCCGTCGCGGGACCGACCCCCGGCAGCGTCCGCACCGGCAGCGGGCCCAGCAGGGACCGCTCGGTGCCCGGCTCGATCACCACCAGCCCGTCCGGCTTGGCCTGCTCGGAGGCGATCTTCGCGAGCATCTTGCAGGCCGCGAGCCCCACCGATCCGGTGAGCCCGGTGAAGGCCCGTATGTCCGCGCGCAGCCGCACCCCCACCAGCCGCGCCGACGCCTCGTCCCAGGCCGCTCCCCCGGCTTCCAGGTCCACGAACGCCTCGTCCAGGCTGAGCGGCTCCACCAGCGGCGACAGGGCGCGCAGGAGCCCCATCACCTGCTCGCTGATCAACCGGTAGAACCCGAACCGCGGCACGAGGTAGGCGGCGTTCGGGGCGAGCCGCCGCGCCTGGGCCATGGGCATCGCCGAATGGACACCGAACACCCGCGCCTCGTACGACGCGGTCGCCACCACCCCGCGCGGCCCCAGCCCGCCGACCACGACGGCCTTCCCGCGCAGGCTCGGCTTGGACGCCTGCTCCGCCGAGGCGAAGAAGGCATCCATGTCGAGATGCAGGATCGTGGGCGTGGTTCTCACAACTCCGATGCTGCCCTACGCCACTGACAATGCCGACTCACCAGGGTCCCGGGGAGCGTGACGCGGCCCGAACGAGCGGGGCGCGGTCAGACGGCCCGGTTGCGCCGCCGCGCCAACTCGTCCGCCGGGTTGTGTCCCAGCAGGGTCTCGCCGGTGTCGACCCGCTCGCCGTGCAGCTGGGAGAGAGCGCTGTCCACATCCCGCCACACCACGCCGACCGCGATACCGAACACGCCCTGTCCGCCCTGGAGCAGCGCGTGCACCTCGTCGGGCGAGGTGCACTCGTAGACCGAGGCGCCGTCGCTCATCAGGGTCATGCGCTCCAGGTCGCTGAAGCCCCGCTCCCTGAGGTGCTGGACCGCGGTGCGGATGTTCTGCAGGGACACCCCGGTGTCGAGAAAGCGCTTGACGACCTTCAGGACCACGACGTCCCGGAAGCTGTACAGCCGCTGTGTCCCCGACCCGTGTGCGGGCCGCACGCTCGGCTCGACGAGCCCGGTGCGCGCCCAGTAGTCCAGTTGCCGGTAGGTGATACCGGCGGCCGCGCAGGCCGTCGGGCCCCGGTAGCCGATCTCCTCGGACGCCATGGACGTCGCCCCTCCGCTGCTCGGCACCGCCGCCGGTCGCTGCGGAGCGTGATCGGCCGCGCTGCTGTGAAGCGGGTACGGACCGCTCGCTCCGAGACTGCGTCCGGGAGCACCCCCAGCCGTACCGTCGCCGCTGCTTCTCACGCCGACCTCCGTCCTTGACCTGCCTTCTCGACGGTAGGCAGTCACCAGGGGTGCGTCAACGATCGCCACACTCGGCACGCCGAGTGATAATCACCCTAGGAGTGGTTTCCCGCACCCCGCCGCGGGGAAAGGCTAGCCGAATGTGCCCGAAGCGGGCCGCAGGACGCTCTCACGCGCCGCTGGCAAATGCCGGCATTTGAGGCGATGTCCACCACGGCCCGAGCCGTGCACCGGTCCGTCTCGAACAGCCCGCCGCCGCACTCACTGGCTGCTGGTACCGAAGTCCTCGGGGGAGATCTGGTCGAGGAACTCGCGGAACTTCTCCACTTCGTCCTCCTGTTCGTCGGGGATGGCGATACCGGCGTCGTCGAGCACGCCGTCGCTCCCGTAGATCGGGGTACCCGTGCGCAGGGCCAGCGCTATGGCGTCCGACGGGCGCGCGCTCACCTCCACACCGCTCGCGAAGACCAGCTCCGCGTAGAAGACGCCGTCACGCAGGTCCGTGATGCGTACTTCCGTGAGCTCCTGGCCGACGGCCTCCAGCACGTCCTTGAACAGGTCGTGGGTCAGCGGTCGCGCGGGGGCCATGCCCTGCTGGGCGAAGGCGATGGCCGTCGCCTCCCCCGGTCCGATCCAGATGGGGAGGTAGCGGTCGCCTCCCACTTCACGCAGGAGCACGATCGGTTGGTTGGAGGGCATTTCGACCCGGACACCTACGACATCGAGCTCGTTCACACAGCAACCCTAGGCCGTGCCCGGGACGTTTGGGTAGTCGGGCCCGGAACGGGCGGTCGATCGGGCCTCCGCGCACCGCCCCGTCAGGGCAGCCGCACGCCGAGCGCGGTCTGGACCAGCGCCGAGTGGAGCTTCACCGCGAGTCCCGCCAGTTCCCGGGTGCGGGCCTCCGCGTGCACCCGGGTCTGCGGATTGCGATGACGCCGCAGTGGAGCCACCACCTGGTCCACGAGACCGGCCTCACGGTCCGCGGCGGCCTTCATCACCCGCAGGTGCCGCGGCTCGATCCCGAACCGGCCCAGCTCGGCGACCAGCGACGCCACCGTCACCGTCTCGGCGTCGTAGGTTCCGTCCGGCAGCGCTGCGATGAGTCCGTACGACTCCCACTCCTCGAGGTCCCGCTCCTCGATCCCGGCGGCGGCCAGCAGCTCGGCCCGCCCGATCCGGGCCGCGGTCGGCACGTCGGCCGGCTCCGGGACGGCCTCACCGTCCCGCTGACGGCCCACGGTCGGCAGCGGTACCGCTTCGCCGCGCCCCATCGCGTCCAGGTGCTCACGGATGACCTTGAGCGGCAGGTAGTGGTCTCGCTGCATGCGCAGTACGTGGCCGAGGCGTTCGACGTCCCCGGCGCTGAACTTGCGGTACCCCGACGGGGTCCGCCGCGGCTCGATGAGCCCCTCGGACTCCAGGAAACGGATCTTGGAGATGGTCACTTCGGGGAACTCGTCGCGCAGCACGTTCAGCACCGTGCCGATGCTCATCAGCCCGCTGTCCGCGGCGGCGGCGCCGTGCCCGGCACCGCCGCTCGGTGTTTGCAGCATGGACCTTCCCTGGGGATCCCCCCGGACGGAGCCCGGGAGAGGGTCAGTAGCCCCGCTGGCTCGCGTAGAACACCAGCCGGTACTTGCCGATCTGCACCTCGTCCCCGTTGGACAGAGCGACCTGGTCGATCCGTTCACGGTTGACGTAGGTGCCGTTCAGACTGCCCACGTCGGCCACCGTGAACGAACCGTCCGGACTGCGGCGGAACTCCACGTGCCGGCGGGAGACCGTCACGTCGTCCAGGAAGATGTCGCTCTGCGGGTGACGGCCGGCCGTGGTCAGCTCACCGTCCAGCAGGAAGCGGCTGCCCGAGTTGGGGCCGCGGCGCACCACCAGGAGCGCCGACCCGAGGGGCAGCGCGTCCACGGCGGCCTGGGCCTCCGGGGAGAGCATCGGCATCTGGGTCTGTCCGGTGACCTCCGCGTCGTACGCCTCGAGGCCCGAGATGGAGATCGTGGACGTGGTCTCCGAAGGACGCTCCGGAACCGCGCCGGCCCGCAGCGGCGCGCCGCAGTTGGAACAGAACCGGCTGTTCTCCGCGTTGCGGTTACCGCACCTCGTACACACCAGGGCCGACATCGACGGATCCTCCTGCCGCGGCTGCCCCGACGGGGCGTTGGACGCGTACGGGTCGGCGGAAAACCCTCCACCCGTACCTGAGGTTGACGGTTGCCCGAAACCTATGCCGCCGGACTGAGCAGGGTCAACAGACGGCGCGCCCGGGCCTCCGGAGACGTCGCCGCCCTGACCGGAGAGCTGATCCCGGAACAGCGGGCGCTGTCCCTCCGCGTCAGGCTGTGCGCGGTGACGAGCGGTCGCGTTGTCGCTGCCCTCTCGCGCGCTCTTGCCGAACAACTTCGCAAACAACTTCACGGGCGATTCCCCTTGACCGAAACAGACCCGCCCGTGGGGCAGGACGAACCCTGATTGAACACACCGGTCGACCCGGACATCCTCACAACGTCCGTATCCACCAGACAGTTTCCACCACGCACCACCCATTCGGTGCGCCGACCCCCCGCAACCTCTTGCCCTCGCCGGTTGACCCCCATGCACCCGCGGTTCACCGGGAGGACGACCGAGCGTAGTCAGGCCGCTTCGCAGCTCGCAAGGCGTCCACCACGATGTCGTCCGACCGCACGACGCTCACCGTGGCCTGCTCCTTCTCAAGAGTCTGCACCACGCCTCCAGGGATGTTCAGCGCCGGCTCCAGGTCCTGCGGCTTGCCGATGACCTTGAAACGATACGGGGCGTTGATCTTGTTCCCGTCCACGCTGACGCCGTTGTCGGAGTCCGTCAGGTAGGTGCCGGCGACCACCCGCACGCTGTTCACCTGAATCGCCTCGGCACCCGCCGCGCGCAGTTCCTGGATCGCGTCGAGCAACATGTCGGCCTGGACCGTTCCCTTCGGGTCGGAGATGGTCATCGTGATGCCGGGACCCTGCGCGGCCACGGTGCCTGCCAGGATGCCGAGCTGCCTCTCCTTCTCGACCGTCTGCTTGCGGGCCTCCTCGGCCTGGTCCGAGCTGTTCTCCAGCTCGTCCCGCTGCTTCTCCAGTCCCTGCTTCTCGTCTGCAAGACGCTGAGTGCGGTCGTCCAGTTCATCGAGGATGCGCACCAGATCTTCCTGGCGTGCGCCGCGCAGGGCACTGTCGCTGTCACTGTTCGACGCCACCTGTACGGCCAGACCGAAGCCGAGACCGAACAGCAGCACCGCGACGATGAGTTGGGCCCTGGTGACCCGCGGCGGCCACAGTCCGTCCGCCAGCCGCTGCCGGCCGGTGAGCTGGGGCTCCGGCTCCGGCTCCGGCTCGGGCGCGTCCCCCTCCGCGGCCACAGGGCCGGTCGCCGGGACCTCCTCGGGCAGTTCCCGGCGCAGCCGGTTCCCGGACGTCCCGGAGGTCCCGGCCGTGGTGTCGTTCTCGTTGCCGTTGTCGCTCATCGCCGTCACGCCCGGAACACGTGCCGGCGGATCGCCGCGGCGTTGGAGAAGATCCGGATTCCGAGGACAACGACCACGCCGGTCGACAGCTGCGCTCCGACGCCCAGCTTGTCGCCCAGGAACACGATCAGCGCGGCCACGACCACGTTGGACAGGAACGACACGACGAAGACCTTGTCGTCGAAGATGCCGTCGAGCATGGCCCGCAGTCCGCCGAACACGGCGTCGAGCGCGGCCACGACGGCGATGGGGAGATACGGCTCGACGACCGCCGGAACCTCGGGCCGGACCAACAGGCCGGCCACCACTCCCACGATGAGGCCCAGTACGGCGATCACGATGTGCCCTTCTCAATTCTCGGCTGCGCGGTACGTACGATCACACTCGGTGCGGCGGGCAGCCGGAGGTCGCTCTCCACCGAGATGCCGGTCCGGATGCCGTAGTTCTCCTGCAGGGCATGCAGATACAGTCCGTCGGCGCTGTTCTGGAACCTGTTGCTCAGCTTTTTCCCGTCCCCCACGGCGAGGACCGTGTACGGCGGTACGAGCGGCTTGTTGTCGACCAGTATCGCCTCCCCCGCGGCCCTGACCGCGGACAGGGCCGTCAGCCGCTGCCCGTTGATCGACACGGCCTCGGCGCCCGACTCCCACAGTCCGTTGACGACGCGCTGCATGTCACGGTCGCGTACCCGTCCGGTGTCGGAGAACCCGGAGGTCTCGCGCGGGTCGCCGTCGCCGCCCGTCGTGGCTTCCTTGGCGTCGTCCACCACGAGTTTCACCCCGGGACCGCGCACTTCCGTGGCGCCCGAGAGGATGCCGACCAGTGACGTTCGGTCAGTGCCCCCGGTCTGCCTGAGCGCCTCGCGCTGCCGCGCGCTCACGGTGTCGCGCAGGGTGTCGACGGTCTTCTCGAGCTTGTCCGCCGCCTCGGTCTCACGGTCGATGCGGTCGATCAGCTCCTCGCGCTCCTTGGCGACGACGGGAGCGGCGACCCGGGCCTGGGCGGCGCCCACGGTCACCACCAGTGCCGCGAGCACCAGGCCGGCGGCCAGACCGAGCTTCGCGCTCAAGGTCTTCGGCAGGCCGCCGACGCCGTCGGCCTTCTTCCGGGCGGCGGCTTCGGCGTACCCGTCGTCGAGGCTGTGGTCCATGACGTTGGTGAGCAGCGACATGGAGGCGTCCGGGCGCGCGGAACGCGCGGGTGTGCTCCGAACGGGGGGCTGCTGCGGCATGCCGCACATCGTCGCACGTTGCGACCGGTACCTCCGAATGGCCCCACCGGCGTGCCGGACAGGCCCCCTTGGGGACACTTGTCCGGCACGCGCGGGTGATCCGTGTTTCAGCGGCCGGCGCTGTCCACGACTGCCGCCCACTCGTCCAGCAGGGCCTGCGCGGAGGCGTCGTCCGGCCCCTCCGCCCACAGGTGCGTGACCGCTTCCGCGGGGTCGGGCAGCACCATCACCCAACGGCCGTCGGTCTCCACCACCCGCACACCGTCGGTCGTGTCGACGAAGCGGTCTCCGGCCGCTTCCACGACCCGCCTCATCACCAGGCCCTTGACGGCCCACGGGGTCGCCAGGTCCCTCTTGAGGACGTGCGCCCGCGGGATGCGGGCGTCGATCTGGCTGAGCGTGAGCTGCGTCCGGGCCACCAGCCCGATCAGCCGTACGAATGCCGCCGTACCGTCGAAGACGCTGCTGAACTCCGGGATGATGAAGCCACCCTTGCCGTCACCACCGAAGATCGTGGACTCGTCACGGCCGACCCGGGTGAGATCGTCGGGTGAGGTCGTCGTCCACTCCACCTGCGTCCCGTGGTACGCCGCCACCTGCTCGGCGATCCTCGTGGTGGTCACCGGCAGCGCCACCCGCCCACTGCGCCGCTCCGCCGCCACCAGGTCGAGCATGACGAGCAGCGCGCGGTCGTCCTCGACGATCCGGCCCTTCTCGTCGACCAGCGACAGCCGTTCGCCGACGGGGTCGAACCGCACACCGAACGCGGCCCGCGCGGACGCCACGATCTCCCCGAGCCGTACCAGTCCCGACCGACGCGCGTCGGTCGTCTCGGTGGGCCGGGACTCGTCCAGACCGGGATTGATGGTCAGGGAGTCGACGCCGAGCTTGCCGAGCAGACTGGGCAGGACGAGACCGGCGCTGCCGTTCGAGGCGTCGACGACGACCTTCAGCCCCGACTCGGAGATCCCGGTGATGTCGACATTGCGCAACAGCGACCCGGTGTACGAGTCGAAGACACTCGCCGGGAAGTGCAGGTCCCCGATCTCGCCCGGGAAGGCACGCCGGTACTCCTGGCGCGCGAAGACCCGGTCCAGCTTGCGCTGGCTGGCCTGCGACAGGTCGGCGCCCTGACTGTCGAAGAACATGATGTCGACCGAGTCCGGCACACCCGGAGTCGTACGGATCATGATTCCGCCGGCACTGCCGCGAGCGGTCTGCTGCCTGGCGACGGGCAGCGGTACGTTCTCCAGGTCCCGTACGTCGATGGCGCTGGCCTGCAACGCCGAGATGACCGCGCGCTTCAGCGCTCGGGCACCGCGGGAGTGGTCGCGGGCCGTGGTGACGGTGGAGCCCTTCTTGAGCGTCGTCGCGTAGGCACCGGCGAGACGCACCGCCAGCTCCGGCGTGATCTCCACGTTCAGGATGCCGGAGACTCCGCGCGCGCCGAAGAGGTGCGCCTGTCCCCGGGACTCCCAGATGACCGACGTGTTCACGAACGCGCCGGCCTCGATCGTCTTGAACGGGTAGACCCGTACGTTGCCCTGCACGATCGATTCTTCACCGATCAGGCATTCGTCACCGATGACCGCGCCGTCCTCGATGCGGGCCGCACGCATGATGTCGGTGTTCTTACCGACCACACATCCGCGCAGGTTGCTGTGCTGCCCGACGTACACGTTGTCGTGCAGGACCACCTTGTGCAGGAACGCGCCGCTCTTCACGACGACGTTGGAACCCACGACGGTGTGCTCACGGATTTCGGCACCAGCCTCGACCTTGGCGTAGTCCCCGATGTAGAGGGGCCCGCGGAGCACGGCGTCGGGGTGCACCTCGGCACCCTCGGCCACCCAGACGCCCGGAGAGATCTCGAATCCGTCGATCTCGACGTCGACCTTGCCCTCCAGGACGTCGGCCTGTGCCTTGACGTAGCTCTCGTGGGTGCCGACGTCCTCCCAGTAGCCTTCCGCGATATAGCCGAAGACCGGCTTGCCCTCCTTCATCAGCTGCGGAAAGACGTCACCGGACCAGTCGACGGGGACGTCGGCCTCGACGTAGTCGAAGACCTCGGGCTCCATCACGTAGATGCCGGTGTTCACGGTGTCCGAGAACACCTGGCCCCAGGTCGGCTTCTCGAGGAAGCGCTCGACCTTGCCCTCTTCGTCGACAATGGTGATGCCGAATTCCAGCGGATTGGGCACACGCGTCAGGCAGACCGTGACGAGCGCGCCCTTTTCCTTGTGGAAGTTGATGAGTTCGGTGAGGTCGAAGTCCGTCAGGGCATCGCCGGAGATGACGAGGAAGGCATCGTCCTTCAACGCCTGCTCTGCGTTCTTGACGCTTCCGGCGGTACCGAGTGGCTTCTCCTCGTTGGCATAGGTGAGCTCCATACCGAGCTCCTCGCCGTCACCGAAGTAGTTCTTGACCAGCGAGGCCAGGAACTGGACGGTGACGACGGTCTCATTGAGCCCATGCCTTTTGAGCAGCCGCAGAACGTGCTCCATGATCGGCCGGTTGGCCACCGGCAGGAGCGGCTTGGGCATGCTCGAGGTCATGGGACGAAGGCGTGTGCCTTCGCCTCCGGCCATCACGACGGCCTTCATGTCGGAAGCGTCCTCCTCTAGAGACGACGGTCTAGCCGACTGCACCCGTCCCTATTGTCCCGCACTTTTCCGCGGCGGGCCATCGAGCCCTCACGGGCGTATCGACGGGCGGGGTCAATCGGCCATGGTGTCCGCACGGAGCAGCCGGCGGACCTGTACTACGTAGAGGACTCCTGCCCACCAGTACAGGGTTGTACCCCATCCGGCGAACGCCCATCCGAAAATAGCACCCAGCGACGAGAGCCACCCGCTTCCGTCACTGAGGAGGAGCAGCGGGAAGGCGTACATCAGGTTGAAGGTGGCGGCCTTGCCCAGGAAGTTCACCTGTGGGGGCGGATAGCCGTGGCGTCGGAGGATGCCCACCATCACCAGCAGGACGAGCTCCCGCGCGAGAAGTGCAGCGGTCAACCAGATGGGCAGAATCTCGCGCCAGGTCAGACCGACCAGGGTGGAAAGAATGTAAAGCCGGTCGGCCGCGGGGTCGAGGAGCCGGCCGAGGCTGCTGATCTGGTTCCAGCGGCGCGCGAGCTTGCCGTCCAGGTAGTCGCTGATGCCGCTCAGCATCAGTACCAGCAGCGCCCAGGTGTCACTCTTGGGGCCACCGAACTCGGGCCTGAGGATCAGCCACAGGAAGAGCGGCACACCGAGGAGCCGCGCCATGCTGAGGATATTGGGGATGGTGAGCACCCGGTCTGTCTGGACGCGGGTCTCCTGGACCTCCACCCGGGGGCCTCCTGTGGGAAATGTGCCGACGATGCCCCCTGACCCTACCTCAACGCAAAAAAGCTCTGGTTCCTGGGCTGCATGCCCAAGAACCAGAGCTCTAAAAGGAGTTCGGCGGTGTCCTACTCTCCCACAGGGTCCCCCCTGCAGTACCATCGGCGCTGTAAGGCTTAGCTTCCGGGTTCGGAATGTAACCGGGCGTTT
>NZ_JBWKDW010000014.1:178326-226983 GCF_056435735.1 Streptomyces sp. NPDC043878 | reverse complement strand
TTCCCCGCACCCCCGACGAGGTGGGTCGGGGGATCCGTCGACAGTCTGTGCCGGTCCGTCGGGGGCTTTCGCGCAGTTCCCCGCACCCCCGACGAGGTGGGTCGGGGGATCCGTCGACGGTCTGTGCCGGTCCGTCGGGGGCTTTCGCGCAGTTCCCCGCACCCCCGACGAGGTGGGTCGGGGGATCCGTCGACAGTCTGTGCCGGTCCGTCGGGGGCTTTCGCGCAGTTCCCCGCACCCCCGACGAGGTGGGTCGGGGGATCCGTCGACAGTCTGTGCCGGTCCGTCGGGGGCTTTCGCGCAGTTCCCCGCACCCCCGACGACGTGGGTCGGGGGATCCGTCGACGGTCTGTGCCGGTCCGTCGGAGGCTTTCGCGCAGTTCCCCGCGCCCCTGGAGGGGGGTGGGTCAGGCCGGGGTCAGGGCTTGGGGGGTGAGGGTGAGGGTGGTTTGGTCGTAGTGGTGGAGGAGGAGGTGGGCCATGGCGGGGTGGGTGCCGAGGGGGGCCGAGGCGATCCAGGGGGCGGCCTGGGCGCACTCGGTGGCGAAGCGGCCGGGGGCGGTGAAGCAGGAGGCGACGGCGACGCGGTCGTGGCCGCGGGCGGCGAGGGCGCGCAGGGCGGCGGGGACGGTCGGGCCGGCGGTGGTGGCGTAGGCCGGGACCACCGGAACGCCGAGGCGGTCCGCGAGGAGCTGCGCGGTGCGACCTGTGTCGACGGCGGAGTCCGGGTCGCGGGAGCCCGCGGCGGCGAGGACGACGGCGTCGGCGGTCCGGGGGCGCCAGCCGGCCTCGACGAGACGGGCGTACAGCGCCTCGGCGAGCAGCGGGTGCGGGCCCAGCGGGGCGGCCACCCTGGTGCGCAACGGGGCGGCGGCGGCCATCTCGGGGATGTCCCGCTTGACGTGGTAGCCGCGACTGAGCAGAAGGGGGACCAGGACCGCCTCCTCCGTGCCCATGTGCGCGAGGGTGGTCAGGGTGTCGGGCAGCAGCGGCTCGTTGAGCTCGATGTGGCCGAGGTGCACGGGCAGCCCGGGCCGCAGCTCGCGGACCCGGTCGAGGAGCGCGCGGACCGTGCTCAGCGCCCGCGGGTTGCGGCTGCCGTGTGCCACGACGACCAGCGCGGGCGGGTCGGGTCGCCGCCCGCCGTCGAGCGGGACGAGGCTGAGCCGGCCTGCGAGCCGGCTGCCGATCCGGTTCAAGAGGTGCGCCGTACTGTCGAGGTGAGCCCCCTGGGCCTGAGGGCCGGGGCCGGTCGTGGACTCGTGGCGAGCAGGGTTCGACGCCGTCATGCACCGATGGTGGCGGGCGGAGGTTGCCACCCCGTTGCACGGGAGTGACGGGTGTTTTCCGGGGGTTCACGGACGGGGGCACGGGGTGTGTGAGGCGGACTGAACTGCGGTTTCACCCGTACGAGTCCCGCGACAGGCACCGGACGCCGCTCCTTTGACGGGCAGACGTCGCCTTCGCGGCCACGGGTGAACCCGGTCACGTCCGGGTGACCGAACCGGAGAGCCTTACGCTGCGTCCCTCTCTGTCGAGAGCCGACCGGGGAGGAACCGTCCGATGCACCACCTGAAGCTCCGCAGACCCCGGCTGCCCCGCACCCGGACCGGACGCCGGCGGCTCGTGCAGGCCGTGATGGCCGGGTGTGTGCTGGCGCTGCTGCCGAGCACCTGGATGTGGGTGGTGACGGCCGACCGGCTGCGGACGACGGCGGACGCGCCCCGCGCCGACGTGGCCGTCGTCTTCGGTGCCGGTCTGTGGGACGGCGAGCCCTCGCCGTACCTCGCGCACCGACTGGACGCGGCGGCCACGCTGTACCGCGAGGGCCGGGTGAAGGTGGTCCTCGTCACCGGCGACAACAGCCGCGCGGACTACGACGAGCCGGACGCGATGCGCGGCTATCTGACCCGGCACGGCGTCCCCGGCCGGCGGATCGTCAGCGACTACGCGGGCTTCGACACCTGGGACTCCTGCGTCCGCGCCCGGAAGATCTTCGGTGTCGACCGGGCCGTCCTGATCAGCCAGGGCTTCCACATCCGGCGGGCTCTCGCGCTGTGCCGGGCGGCGGGCGTCGAGTCGTACGGCATCGGTGTCGCCGCCAAACACGACGTGACCTGGTACTACGGCGGCGCCCGGGAGCTGCTCGCGGCCGGCAAGGCGGCGCTGGACGTGGTGTTCGAGCCCGACCCGCGCTTCCTCGGCCCGAAGGAGCCGGGGGTCGCGCGAGCGCTCGCCGCCGCCCGGTGACGCCCGCCTCACGCGCCCCTCACTCCGGCCGGCCGGCGGCGGGGAGGTCGGCGTCCCGGCCGCGTAACAGGGCGCCGTCCCGCGCGTAACACGGCCGACGCACGCTGAGGGGCATGGAGAACTCCGTGACGCCCACGCACTGCCCGTACTGCGCCCTGCAGTGCGGGATGAACCTGACGCCCGCACCGGACGGGACGGTCGAGGTGACCGAGCGCGCGGACTTCCCCGTGAACCGGGGTGCCCTGTGCGGCAAGGGTCGTACGGCGCCGGCGGTGCTCTCCTCCCGGGTGCGGCTGACCTCTCCGCTGGTGCGCTCCGGGGGCACGCTCGTACCCGCCTCCTGGGAGGAGGCGCTGGACCGGATCGCCGGCGAGTTGTCCCGCACGCGTTCGGAGCATGGCCCGGACGCGTGCGGGGTCTTCGGCGGGGGCGGCCTCACCAACGAGAAGGCGTACGCGCTCGGCAAGTTCGCGCGGGTCGTCCTCGGCACCTCGCAGATCGACTACAACGGCCGTTTCTGCATGTCGTCGGCGGCCGCCGCCGGCACCAGGGCGTTCGGCCTGGACCGCGGGCTGCCCTTCCCGCTGGAGGACATCCCGCGCACGGGCTGTGTGATCCTCGTCGGCTCCAACCTCGCGGAGACCATGCCGCCCGCGCTGCGCTACCTGAGCGAACTGCGCGAGAACGGCGGCACGTTGATCGTCGTGGACCCGCGGCGCACGAAGACCGCCGAGCAGGCCGACCTGCACCTGGCGCCCCGGCCGGGCACCGATCTGGCCCTCGCC
This sequence comes from Streptomyces sp. NPDC043878, assembly GCF_056435735.1. Lineage (NCBI taxonomy): Bacteria > Bacillati > Actinomycetota > Actinomycetes > Kitasatosporales > Streptomycetaceae > Streptomyces > Streptomyces sp. NPDC043878. The sequence continues at coordinate 223,948 of NZ_JBWKDW010000014.1, read as the reverse complement.
CTGGGCCTGTTGCACCTGGTCGTGGCCGAGGGCCGGGTGGACGAGTCGTACGTCCGTGAGCGGACCGTGGGCTGGGAGGACGCCCGGGCGGCGGCGATGGCGCACTGGCCGGAGTACGTGGAACGGATCACGGGGGTGTCCGTTCCCCAACTGCGCGAGGCCGTCCGGATGTTCTGCGAACCGGAGGCCGCGATGGTGCTCACCGCCCGCGGACCCGAGCAGCAGTCCAAGGGCACCGACACGGTGGGCGCCTGGATCAACCTGTGCCTGGCGACGGGCCGGGCGGGGCGGCCCCTCTCCGGGTACGGCTGTCTGACCGGTCAGGGCAACGGGCAGGGCGGACGCGAACACGGCCAGAAGGCCGACCAGTTGCCCGGCTACCGCAAGCTGACCGACCCGGCGGCGCGCCGGCATGTGGCCGAGGTGTGGGGCGTGGACCCGGACTCGCTGCCGGGGCCGGGGCGCAGCGCGTACGAACTCCTCGACGCGCTGGGCACGGACATCCGTTCACTGCTGCTGATGGGCTCGAACCCGGTCGTGTCGGCCCCGCGCGCCGCGCACATCGAGGAACGGCTGCGGTCCCTGGACTTCCTGGCCGTCGCGGACGTGGTGCTGTCGGAAACGGCCGCGCTCGCGGACGTGGTGCTGCCGGTGACGCAGTGGGCCGAGGAGACCGGCACGACGACCAACCTGGAGGGGCGGGTGCTGCTGCGGCGGCGCGCGATCACGCCCCCGGACGGCATCCGCAGCGACCTGGAGGTCCTCCACGAGGTCGCCGACCGCCTCGGCGTGGAGAAGGGCTTCCCGACCGACCCCGAGGAGGTCTTCGAGGAGCTGCGCCGCGCGAGCGCGGGCGGCCCCGCGGACTACTCCGGGATCACCTACCGGAGGCTCGTGGAGGAGAACGGGGTGTTCTGGCCGTGCCCGGCACCGGCACCGGCCCCGGCACCCGAGGACGGGAGCGTCGCCGGCTCGGCGGTGATCGTCTCGGAGGGCGACGGGCGGCGGAGGGATCTGCCGGTGCCGGACAACACGGTCCGACCGGTGCCGGACAACACGGTCCGACCGGTGCCGGACAGCACGGTCCGAGACGCCCGCGCCGACGTCCACCCCGGCACTCCCCGTCTCTTCCTCGACCGGTTCGCCACCGAGGACGGGCTCGCCCGGTTCGTCGCCGTGTCGCACCGGGCGGCCGCCGAGGAAACGGACGACGAGTACCCGGTGCTGCTGACGACCGGGCGGGTCGTGGCGCAGTACCAGTCCGGCGCGCAGACCCGGCGCGTGGACGAGCTCAACGCCGCCGCTCCCGGCCCGTTCGTGGAACTTCATCCGCGGCTGGCGGAGCGACTGGGGGCGGCCGAGGGCGACCCCGTGGTGGTGGTGTCCCGGCGGGGCCGGGCCGTGGCGCCGGCGCGGATCACCAGCACCATCCGGCCCGACACCGTCTTCATGCCCTTCCACTGGGCCGGCGAGGGCCGGGCCAACACCCTGACCAACCCGGCCCTCGACCCGATCTCACGGATGCCGGAGTTCAAGGTGTGCGCGGTACGGCTGGAGACGCCGGCCCCGACGCCGACACCCTGACCGGGCGGCTTCCCCGCTTCACGAGTGCGGCGGGAGCGGCCCGAACCGCGGGGTGACCTGAGCGGCCGGGCGGCCGGGCGGCCGGACTGGCCGAGGCGGCCGGGCGGCCGGGCGGCCGGACTGGCCGAGGCGGCCGGGCCGCCTCACCGCACCAACCACTCCCCGCCCTCGATCAGTTCCCCGCGGGCCCGCAGCCGTGCGGCGACGGCGGGTGCGGCGACGTACACCCAGGCCCGCACCGACCGTCCGTCCGCGCCGCGGGTCACCGCGCGTTCGACGCGGTCGTAGAGGTTGCCCGGGTCGCCGGGGGCGTACTCCTCCAGCCGGTCCAGGGCCAGGAGCAGCTCCGCGTACGCCTCCGGTACGGCGGTGACCAGCTCTCCGTGGACGATCCCGCCCGGTTCCTCGACGGCGTACGGGTAGCCGGGGCCGTCGTAGAGCACCGCGCCGTCGAGACGGGCGGGCTCCTCGGTCCGGGTGCGGCCGCGCAGGAAGGCGTCGTGGTGGCGGCGGCCGGGGCGCAGGGTGCCGTAGACGAAGAACGGGAGGGTCACGGAAACGATTCTCTCTCCTCACACACCCGCACCGACGCGCTATGGACATGACATGTCATGACCACTTAAATCTCAGTCACCATCAGCGCCGCCCCCACGCACCCAGGGCGCCTTCCCGAGGAGATCGATGAGTCGGACACGGCACATTCGAGGTTCCCGTATCGCCGCGGCCGGTGTCGCCGCGACCGCCGCCACCCTGCTGGCCACCGCACTCTCCCCCGCCGCCGGCGCGGCCGACCGACCCACCAGGAGCTCCGCGATCGAGCACGCCGCCTCGGCGCTCGTCGCGCACGCCGCGAGCCTCGGGCTCACCGCCCCGCAGGACACGAGCGTCCGGGACGTGGTCGTCGACAAGAACGGCACCCAGCACGTCCGCTACGACCGCACCTACCGCCGACTCCCCGTGCTCGGCGGCGACTTCGTGGTCCACCTGGCCTCCGACGGTTCGTACCGCGGGGCCTCGCGCGCGACCCGCTCGTCCATATCCCTGGCGAGCGTGACCCCCCGGCTGGCCGCGCCGAAGGCCGCCGGGCTCGCGGTGAACGCCCTGCGGGCCGCCCACCTCGGCGAGACGCTGAAGAAGGTCCGGGCCAAGCCGCGGCTCGTCGTCGACGCCCTGCACGGCACCCCGAGACTGGCCTGGCGGACCGACACGGTGGCGCAGGACTCCCTCGGCAACCCGGTCGCCCGCACCGTGCTGACCGACGCCCGCACGGGCGCGCAGATCGACGCCTGGGACAGCATCGAGACCGCGACCGGCGACGGGAAGGCGCTCTACGGCGGCACGGTCGCACTGGAGACGACGCTGTCGGGGTCGACGTACCAGCTGAAGGACGCGACGCGCGGGAACACGTACACCGGTGACGCGGCGAACAAGACCGACCTGTGCATCTTCGGCATCTGCATCAGCCGCGCACCGGCCACGCTGTTCACCGACGCCGACAACCACTGGGGCACGGGCACGACGGCCGACCGTTCCTCGGCCGCGGTGGACGCCCAGTACGGCACGAACGAGACCTGGGACTACTACAAGAGCGTCCACGGGCGCAACGGCATCGCGGGCGACGGCAAGGGCTCGTACAACCGCGTGCACTACGGCAGCAGCTACAACAACGCCTTCTGGGACGACAGTTGCTTCTGCATGACCTACGGCGACGGCGACGGGACGACCTTCGGGCCGCTGGTGGCCCTGGACGTGGCCGGCCACGAGATGTCCCACGGGGTCACCTCGAAGACGGCGGCCCTGACGTACTCGGGCGAGTCCGGCGGCCTCAACGAGGCGACGTCGGACATCTTCGGCACCCTGGTGGAGTGGCACGCGAACAACAGCGCCGACGCCGGTGACTACCTGATCGGCGAGAAGATCGTCCGCTCCGGCTTCGGCCGCGACGCCCTGCGCTACATGGACAAGCCCTCCAAGGACGGCAACTCGGCTGACTGCTGGAGTTCCTCGGTCGGCAACCTCGACGTCCACTACTCCTCGGGCGTCGCGAACCACTTCGCCTACCTGCTCGCGGAGGGCAGCGGCGCCAAGAGCCTCAACGGCATCAGCTACAACTCCCCCACCTGCAACGGGTCGACCGTCACCGGCATCGGGCGGGACAAGCTCGGCGCCATCTGGTACCGGGCCCTGACGGTCTACATGACGTCCTCGACGAAGTACGCGGGCGCCCGGACGGCCTCGCTGAACGCGGCGAAGGACCTGTACGGGACCGGCAGCACCGAGTACAACGCGGTGGCCGCCGCCTGGAGCGCGGTCAACGTGAGCTGACGCCGGGGGCGCTCGCCCGGCACGGCTTCGACGGGTGAGTGAGCCGGCCGCTCCGGGCCTGTTCCGGTACGGCCGGGAGGTGGCCGGTCCGCGGGTCTCCCCGCGGGTCCGGTCACCCGTTCACACCCGTGCAGCACCCTCTTCGCCGCATTTCCGTGACGAGACGTCAGTATGGCCGGTGACCTGCTGAAACGAGCGCCCCAAGGGCTCCCGGAGGGGGCCGGCGCCACCCGTTCACCACGTTTGTGACGCTTCCTCGGCAAGCGGACTCGCCCCGGTGGCCCTTACCTCTGAAGGGCAGGGGCGTGACCGACTCGGCGGCACATCGGGGGTGTCGCGGGTGCGCCCCGGCCGAGAAAGTTCGAGGGAGCACCGATGCGACGTACGTACCGTCTGCTGAGCGGAACCGCGCTCGCCGTCGCCGCCGCCGGGCTCGCCGTCACGCCCGCGTACGCCGCTGACACCGCCGACACCGGTGGCCTGGAGGTGTTCCCGTCCTCCGTCGTGCCGGGCGGCCGGGTGAGCGTGGACACCGCGGCGTGCGGCAAGGGCGCCGCCGCGGCGGGTGACGCGGGCGCGGTGGGCTCCGGCACCTTCACGCTGGCGCCCGGCACGCACGGGGACGACACGACCGGGCAGTTCCGGGTTCCGCCGAGCGCGCAGCCGGGAACGTACGAGATCGTCGCGGTGTGCGCCCGCAGCGGTCGGCGGGTGACGGGCGACCTGGTGGTCACGCTGACGTCCCCCCGGCAGCAGGTGCATCCCCGCGGAAGTGTGAAGACGGGGGTCGGCGGCGCTCTCGGCCACGACCCCGCGCAGACCGCGGCAGGCGTGGCGGCTCTCGCCGTCGCCGCCGCGGGCGGTACCTGGCTCCTGCATCGCCGGGCGAGAGGCGACGGGATCTGACGGACACCCTCCGCCGTCCGTCCGCCGGTACCGCATGTCCCCTCCCCCTCCGGGCCCGACGCCCCTCGCGGCCCGGAGGGGGACCCGGGCCCGCCCAGGGGCCGGCCCGGGGCCGCCGCCCGGATCGGTCCGGGCCCCGCGAGCCCGAACTGATCCGCACGACAGACCCGAGGAGGCTCGTGTGCGCGGGTTCAGCAACACCGCGATAGCCGGCGTCACCGTAGCCGCCCTGTGCTGCGCCGCGTGGCTGTTGGGCAGCGGCGCCGAGACGCATCCACCGCCACAGCCGTCCGCCGCGCAGGCGGGCTCCGGACCGGACGGCGGCCGGACCGGGACGTACGGGCGGCTGTCGCGGGCGCCCGTCGTGCCCGCGCTGCCGCCGTCCGCGCCCGACCGCATCCGCATCCCGGCGATCCGTGTGGACGCCCCCCTCATGGGCCTGCGCCTCACCCGGGCCGGCAGCCTCGACGTGCCGCCGGCCGCGAGGAAGAACCTGGCCGGCTGGTACGAGGCCGGCACCACACCGGGCGAGACCGGCACGGCGATCGTCGCCGGGCACGTCGACAACGCCGACGGCCCCGCCGTCTTCTACGACCTCGGCGCCCTGAAGAAGGGCAGCACCGTCGAGGTCGACCGGCGGGACGGCAGCGTCGCGCTGTTCACCGTCGACGCGGTGGAGATGTACGAGGCGAAGGACTTCCCCGACGAGAAGGTGTACGGCGCCGCCGACCGGCCGGAGCTGCGGGTGATCACCTGCGGCGGAGGCTACTCGCGGGCCACCGGCTACGAGGGCAACGTGGTCGTGTTCGCGCACCTGACGGGCAGCCGCTGAGGCACCGGTTCACGGATGCGCCGACGACGGGGGCATGCCCCGGGCTGCGTCCCGGCCGGCCGCCGCTGTCGCCGGGCGATCCGCTCCCGTCGGGCGATCCACTCCCGTCAGGCGATCCGCTCCCGTCAGGCGATCCGCCCCACCCCGGCTGGGCGTCGGCTCGCCTCACGCCACGCCCCTCGCCCGCCCCGATCCCCCGTCGGGGCCCCTCACCACCCCTCCCCGCCGCCCGCCGACCCCCTCACACCGCGCCCCGCCGCGTCCTGGGAACCCTCACACCCACCGTCCGCTTCAGCTGAGGGCAGCGTTCCTCGCGGGAAACAGACGTGATGCGGTCGGGTAACACCCACCCCGCAGGCTCCTGGACATGACCTCGAATACGCGTGTGGTGGTGATCGGCGCCGGGCTCGCGGGCGTACGGCTCGCCCGGCGGCTCGGTGAGCTCGGCACGCCCGCGCTGCTGATCGGCGAGGAGGAACACCGGCCGTACAACCGGGTGCTGCTCGCCGAGGTGCTGGCCGGCCGGTACAGCCCCGAGGTGATCGCCCTCCCGGCGCCCGCCGGGCTGACGCGCGCCCGGGTCACCGGCATCGACCGCGCCGAGCGGAGCGTGCACTGCGCGGACGGCACGGTGATCGCATACGACACGCTCGTCCTGGCCACCGGCTCCAACCCCGTACTCCCGCCCCTGCGCGGCCTGTTCACCCCCGACCACGAACTGCCCGAGGGCGTCCACGCGTTCCGCACGATGGACGACTGCCTGGGCCTGTCCAAGGCGGTACGGCCGGGGGTGCGGGCGGTCGTGATCGGCGGCGGGCTGCTCGGGGTGTCCGCGGCCCGCGCGCTCGCCGTGCGCGGCGCGCAGGTCGTCCTGGCCCAGCAGTCCGAGCGGCTGATGGAACGTCAGCTCGACTCGGGCGCGTCCCGGCTGGTCCACCGCCACCTCGGCGACCTCGGCGTCGAGGTGCACACCGAGTGCCGGGTGCGGGACGTGCGCTGCGTCGGCGGCGCGGTCCGCTCGGTGGAGATGGCCGACGGCTACGCCCTCGACGCCGACCTCGTCGTCCTGGCCTGCGGGGTCCACCCGCGCGTCGGCCTCGCCCAGCAGGCCGGGCTCGCCGTCCACAAGGGCGTCCTCGTCGACGACGAACTCCGCACATCCGACCCGGACATCCGGGCCGTCGGCGACTGCGCGCAGCACGACGGCACGGTGTACGGCCTCGCCGCGCCGGCCCTGGAACAGGCCGAGATCCTGGCCGGGTTGCTGGCGGGCGGCACCCGCGCCCGCTACACCGGCACCCGCTCCCTGACCCGGCTCACGCTCGCCGGGCACAGCGCCTTCGACCTCGCCGCGTTCGGCGAGACGGAGGCACGCCCCGGCGACGACGTCGTGCAGCTCGCCGACGCCACCCGCGGCACCTACCGCAAGGTCGTCGTCCGCGACGACCGCCTGGTCGGCGGGGTTCTCGTCGGCGAACTCGGCACCGTCGGCGCGCTCGCGCGCGCCTGGGAGGGAGCAGAGCCGCTGCCCTCCGACGGCGGCCCCCTGCTCCACCTGCTCACCAACGACGGAGGCTCCTGATGACCGCCACCCTGGGGGGCACCCCCACGATCGTGCTCGTCGGCCATGGCATGGTCGGCCAGCGCTTCCTCGAAGCGCTCGCCGAGCGCGGCCTGACCGCCACGCACCGGGTGGTCGTACTGTGCGAGGAGCCGCGGCCGGCGTACGACCGCGTACAGCTCACCTCGTACTTCTCGGGCCGTACGCCCGAGGACCTGTCGGTCACCGACCTGGAGTTCATCAAGGACCACGGGATCGAACTGCACGTCGGTGACCCCGCGTTGAGTATCGACCGCGCCGCGCGGACGGTGACCGCCCGCTCCGGCCTGACCGTCGCCTACGACACCCTCGTACTGGCCACCGGCTCCTACCCCTTCGTGCCGCCGGTCCCCGGCAAGGACGCCGAGGGCTGCTTCGTCTACCGCACCATCGAGGACCTGTTCGCCATCGAGGCGTACGCGAAGTCGCGGGCCACCACGGGTGCCGTGGTCGGCGGCGGCCTCCTCGGACTGGAGGCGGCCGGCGCCCTCAAGGGCCTCGGACTGACCTCCCACATCGTGGAGTTCGCGCCGCGCCTGATGCCGGTGCAGGTCGACGACGGCGGCGGCGCCGCCCTGCTGCGCACCATCGAGGACATGGGCCTGAGCGTCCACACCGGCACCGGCACGCAGGAGATCGTGGTCGGCGAGGACGGCGCGGTCACCGGCATGAAACTGTCCGACGGCTCCGAACTCGCCACCGACATGGTGGTGTTCTCCGCCGGTGTCCGCCCGCGCGACCAACTCGCCCGCGACAGCGGCCTCACGGTCGGCGACCGCGGCGGCATCGCCGTCGACGAGCAGTGCCGGACGGTCTGCGACCCGCACGTGTTCGCGATCGGCGAGTGCGCGCTCGCCGCGGACGGCCGGGTCTACGGCCTGGTCGCCCCCGGCTACGAGCAGGCGCAGACCGCCGCGGCGACCATCGCCCAGGACGAGGCCGCCTTCACCGGCGCCGACCTGTCCACCAAGCTGAAGCTGCTCGGCGTCGACGTGGCGTCCTTCGGCGACGCCCACGGCACCACCGCGGACTGCCTCGACGTCGTCTACTCCGACTCACGCTCGGGCACGTACAAGAAGCTGGTCATCGGCCGCGACGGGGAACTGCTCGGCGGCATCCTGGTGGGCGACGCGGAGGCGTACGGCACGCTGCGCGCCCTCACCGGCTCGGTCCCCCCGATCTCGCCGGAGCAGCTGGTGCTGCCGGCGGGCTCCGGGGGCGGCGCCCAGCTCGGCCCCGCCGCCCTCCCCGACGAGGCGGTCATCTGCTCCTGCCACAACGTCACCAAGGGCACGATCCGCGACGCGGTCACCGAGCACTCCTGCACGACCGTGCCCGAGGTGAAGAAGTGCACCAAGGCCGGTACCGGCTGCGGCAGTTGCGTCAAGGTGCTCGGCCAGCTGGTCACCGCCGAACTGGAGGCGAGCGGCGTCGAGGTCGACAAGGGCCTGTGCGGCTGCTTCGCGCAGACCCGCGAGGAGCTGTACGAGATCGTCCTCGCCCTGCGCGTCACCACCTACCAGGACCTCCTCGACCGCTACGGCCGCGACGGCGCCCGGGGCGGCGACGGCTGCGAGACCTGCAAGCCGGCCGTCGGCTCGATCATCGCCTCCCTCGCCCCGACGATCGGCGCCAGCGGCTACGTCCTGGACGGCGAACAGGCCGCCCTCCAGGACAGCAACGACCACTTCCTCGCCAACCTCCAGAAGAACGGCTCCTACTCGGTCGTGCCCCGCATCCCCGGCGGTGAGATCACCCCGGAGGGCCTGATCGTGATCGGTGAGATCGCCCGCGACTTCGGCCTCTACACGAAGATCACGGGCGGCCAGCGCATCGACATGTTCGGCGCGCGCGTCGAGCAACTCCCGCTGATCTGGGCCCGCCTGGTCGACGCCGGCTTCGAGTCCGGCCACGCGTACGGCAAGGCCCTGCGCACCGTGAAGTCCTGTGTGGGCCAGACCTGGTGCCGCTACGGCGTCCAGGACTCCGTCCGGATGGCCATCGACCTGGAGCTGCGCTACCGGGGCCTGCGCTCCCCGCACAAGCTGAAGTCGGCGGTCTCCGGCTGCGCCCGCGAGTGCGCCGAGGCCCAGTCCAAGGACTTCGGCATCATCGCCACCGCCAACGGCTGGAACCTCTACGTCGGCGGCAACGGCGGCGCCACCCCACGCCACGCGGACCTGCTGGCCCAGGACCTCAACGACGCCGAACTGGTCCGTCTCATCGACCGGTTCCTGATGTTCTACATCCGCACCGCCGAGCGCCTGGAGCGCACCTCCACCTGGCTGGAGCGCATCCCGGGCGGCCTCGACCATGTGCGGGACGTGGTGGTGGAGGACTCCCTCGGCATCTGCGAGGAGCTGGAGTCCCTCATGGCCGCCCATGTCGCGGGCTACCGCGACGAGTGGGCGACGACCATCAACGACCCCGAGAAACTCGCCCGGTTCGTGTCCTTCGTCAACGCGCCCGACACCCCCGACCCGGTGGTCGGCTTCGTCCCCGAGCGCGACCAGATCAAGCCCGACCTGCCGCTGCTGTCCATCGGCATGCGCCCCCTGGCAGACACCGCAGACGTCCTGGAAGGAAGCGCCCAGCGATGACCCTGGCACCCGAGACGACCGATCTGAAGCTGCAACTGAACCTGGACGACGCCTGGTTCACGGTGTGCGACCTGAGCGCGCTGCTGCCCGGCCGGGGGGTGGCGGCCCTGCTGCCCGACGGCCGCCAGGCTGCCCTCTTCCGCGACCGCTCCGGCCGGCTCTACGCCATCGACAACCGCGACCCGTTCGGCGGTGCGGCCGTCCTCTCCCGCGGTCTGACCGGCACCCACCAGGGCCGCCCCTTCGTCGCCTCCCCCCTCCTGAAGCAGCGCTTCGACCTGGAGTCCGGAGCGTGCCTGGACGACGAGACGGTACGGGTACGGACGTACGAGATCCGGGCGGCGTAGGGGCGTCGCGTGACAGGCCGTCCTCCGCCCCGGACGCGGCGGCCCCCGCCGTGGACACGGACCTGACGGCGGGCAGCGGGGCGACGGCCTGACGGCGGTCGGGCCGTCGCCGGATGTCACGGAAAAGCCACTTCCGCCACACGGCCGGGAGCACGGCAATACGGTCATTCCCCTCACGCCGCACCTCTGGGGGATCCACATGAGCAATCCGTACGCCGTGCCGCAGCCGCCCAAGTGGGCCCGGAAGCGGTTCGTTCTGCCCGCGCTCGCGACAGCGCTGTTCGTCGGCGTCGGGATCGGGGCCGGTGGCGGCGACACCACGACGACCGACGCGAAGCCGGCGGCCGCCGCGCCGCGGCCGACGGTCACCGTCACGGCCACGGCCACGGCCACGACCACGGAGACGGCGACGCCCGAACCGGCGGCCACGGTGACCGCCACCGAGACCGTCAAGGCCACCAGAACGGTCAGGGCGACCAGAACCGTCACGGCCGAGCCCGCCGAGGACAGCGGCTCAGGAGGCGGTGACGTCTACTACGCCAACTGCACGGAGGCGCGGGCCGCCGGCGCCGCTCCCATCCACCGCGGTGAGCCCGGCTACGCGTCCCATCTGGACCGCGACAACGACGGGATCGCGTGCGACGCGTGACCGCCGACGATTCGGCCCCCCGACGTCAGCCCCGGGTTGATGCGCCGCCCGGCTGAAGTCAAAGGTCCGAGCGACGGCTCCCCCGCCCCGCCCGCCGCACGCCTCGCTACGGTGGAGCGCATGAAGCTCTCCCCGCTCGTCGCCCGGGAACGTTTCGTCGCGTCGCCTGTCGCCCGACTGGCGACGGCCGACAGCAAAGGGTTGCCGCACGCGGTGCCCGTGACCTTCGCCGTACTGGACGACGTCGTGTACTTCGCGGTCGATCACAAGCCCAAGAGCACGTGGGACCTCCGCCGGTTGCGCAATATCCGGGAGAACCCTTCGGCGACGGTACTGGTCGACCACTACGGCGAGGACTGGTCGACACTGTGGTGGGCGCGGGCCGATGGTCGTGGCGAGGTGCTGGAAGGCGGCCAAGAGCGACTTCGGGCGGTGGAGTTGCTGTGCGGCAAGTACGACCAGTACCAGGACTCACCTCTCCAGGGACCCGTGGTCGCCGTTCGGGTGGAGAAGTGGAGTGGCTGGGCCTTCGCATAACCTTGCCGGGGACAGTCGAGCCTGAGGTGACGCGCATGCCGGACCGAGACCTTCCCCCCTGCCGGGACTCCTCCAGCCTGTCGATCCGGCGGAGGCATTGAGCGCGTGCGTCGCCGAGACCAACGCCCGCTCCAGCCAAGGGCTGTCCGTGTCGGCGAACTCGTCTCTCCCGACTGCCACGCGGACGCCGCGCGTCGCAGGGTCCACTTCAGCGTCCTCGCCGGAGTGCGCGCTGGCGAAGCGGCCCGGCTACGAGGACCTGCACACCGAGTGCCGTCAGACGCAGGACGTGTTCCTTCCGGGAGCCGCGGGCATCCTACTGGCACCCCGCTGCGGTTGCGCCTGCCACGGCATCACCGACGGCAGCGAAGGCGGGTAGGCGCCGCCCCTGTCCGGACAGACGAAGGAGGCGGCACCCCCGCACAGGGTGCCGCCTCCTCCTTACGAGCCGGAGCCGTCGCCCGTCGCTGAGGGTCTGGGTGACGGGTGAAGGCTCCGGAGCTTCTACCGGTGGTCGCTGCCTGTCGACTGCGAGGCCGCGCGGCCCGCTTCCAGGCGGGCCACCGGGATGCGGAACGGGGAGCAGGAGACGTAGTCGAGACCCACCTCGTGGAAGAAGTGGACCGACTCCGGGTCGCCGCCGTGTTCGCCGCAGACGCCGAGCTTCAGGTCGGGCCGGGTCGCGCGGCCGGCCTCCGCGGCGAGTTTCACCAGGGAGCCGACGCCGTCCCGGTCGATCGTCTCGAAGGGGGAGACGCCGAAGATGCCCTTCTCCAGGTAGGCGGTGAAGAAGGATGCCTCGACGTCGTCGCGGCTGAAGCCCCACACCGTCTGGGTGAGGTCGTTCGTGCCGAAGGAGAAGAACTCCGCGGCCTCCGCGATCTGCCCCGCCGTCAGCGCGGCCCGGGGCAGCTCGATCATCGTGCCGATGGCCAGCTTGAGTTCGGTGCCCGTGGCGGCCTCGACCTCGGCCACCACCTGGTCCGCCTCCTCGCGCACGATCTCCAGCTCCTGGACGGTGCCCACCAGCGGGATCATGATCTCCGCCCGCGGGTCGCCCTTGGCGGCCTTGCGTTCGGCGGCGGCCTCGGCGATCGCCCGTACCTGCATGGTGAACAGGCCCGGGATCACCAGACCGAGGCGCACCCCGCGCAGACCCAGCATCGGGTTCTGCTCGTGCAGGCGGTGGACGGCCTGGAGCAGGCGCAGTTCGTTCTCGTGCGGCTCCTGCCGGGACTCCGCGAGCGCGACACGGACCGAGAGTTCGGTGATGTCGGGGAGGAACTCGTGCAGCGGCGGGTCGAGGAGGCGGACGGTGACCGGGAGGCCGTCCATCGCCGAGAACAGCTCCACGAAGTCCTTCTTCTGGAGCGGCAGCAGCTCCTTCAGCGACTCCTCGCGCTCGGCCTCCGTGTCCGCCAGGATCAGGCGTTCCACCAGCTCACGGCGGTCGCCGAGGAACATGTGCTCGGTGCGGCACAGGCCGATGCCCTGGGCGCCGAAGCGGCGGGCGCGCATCGCGTCCTCGGCGTTGTCCGCGTTGGCGCGCACGCGCAGCCGGCGCTTGCGGTCGGCGAAGGCCATGATCCGGTGGACGGCCTCGACCAGTTCGTCGGCGTCGTTGGCGCCCGCGTGCATCCGGCCCTCGAAGTACTCCACGACCGGGGAGGGGACCACCGGGACCTCACCGAGGTACACCTTGCCGTTCGAACCGTCGATGGAGATCAGGTCGCCCTCCTCGACGACGTGTCCGCCCGGGACCGTCATGCGGCGGCGCTTGGTGTCGACCTCCAGCTCCTCCGCGCCGCAGACGCAGGTCTTGCCCATGCCGCGGGCGACGACGGCCGCGTGCGAGGTCTTGCCGCCGCGCGAGGTGAGGATGCCCTCGGCCGCGATCATGCCGTCGAGGTCGTCGGGGTTGGTCTCACGGCGGACCAGGATGACCTTCTCGCCGGAGCGGGACCACTTCACCGCGGTGTACGAGTCGAAGACGGCCTTGCCGACGGCGGCGCCCGGCGAGGCGGCGATGCCCCGGCCGACCTGTGCGACCTTGGTGTGCTCGTCGAAGCGGGGGAACATCAGCTGGGCGAGCTGGGCGCCGGTCACCCGCTGGAGCGCCTCGGCCTCGTCGATGAGGCCCTGGTCGACGAGCTGGGTCGCGATGCGGAAGGCCGCGCCCGCGGTGCGCTTGCCGACGCGGGTCTGGAGCATCCACAGCTGGCCGCGCTCGATGGTGAACTCGATGTCGCACAGATCCCGGTAGTGGTTCTCCAGGGTGGCCATGATCTGCATGAGCTGGTCGTACGACGTCTTGTCGATGGTCTCCAGCTCGGCGAGCGGGACCGTGTTGCGGATGCCGGCCACCACGTCCTCGCCCTGGGCGTTCTGGAGGTAGTCGCCGTAGACGCCCTGGTGGCCGCTGGCCGGGTCGCGGGTGAAGGCGACGCCGGTGCCCGAGTCGGGGCCGAGGTTGCCGAAGACCATCGAGCAGACGTTGACGGCGGTGCCGAGGTCGTGCGGGATGCGTTCCTGGCGGCGGTAGAGCTTGGCGCGGTCGGTGTTCCAGGAGTCGAAGACCGCGTGGATGGCGAGGTCCATCTGTTCGCGGGGGTCCTGCGGGAAGTCCCGGCCGGCCTCGGTCTTGACGATCCGCTTGAACCGGGTGACCAGCTTCTTGAGGTCGGCCGCCTCCAGTTCGGTGTCGACCGTGACCTTCTTGGCGTCCTTGGCCTTCTCCAGCGCGTCCTCGAAGAGGTCGCCGTCGACGCCGAGGACGGTCTTGCCGAACATCTGGATCAGGCGGCGGTAGGAGTCCCAGGCGAACCGCTCGTCGCCGGCCTGGGCGGCCAGCCCCTGGACCGACTTGTCGGAGAGGCCGATGTTGAGGACGGTGTCCATCATGCCGGGCATGGAGAACTTCGCGCCGGAGCGGACCGAGACGAGCAGCGGGTCGTCGGCCTGGCCGAGCTTCTTGCCCATCTTCGCTTCGAGGGCGTCGAGGTGCGCACTCACCTCGTCACGCAGTGCCGCCGGCTCCTCGCCGCTGTCGAGGTAGACCTTGCACGCCTCGGTGGTGATGGTGAAGCCCGGAGGCACCGGAAGGCCCAGGTTGGTCATCTCGGCGAGGTTGGCGCCCTTGCCGCCGAGGAGGTCCTTGAGGTCCTTGTTGCCCTCGGTGAAGTCGTAGACGAACTTCACGCCCTCAACGCTGGTGCCGTGCTCAGCTACGTGGGGTTCTCTGTTTTCCGACACGGGTCTCGACTCCTCGAGGACGCGGTGGCTGCCCTGACGGGCAGGAACATACCCAGATCGAAGGCGCCTGGGTACGTCCACTTGCGTGTCATGCGCCTGTAACCAGCCGTCCGCCAGCGGATCGAAAGTCAAGGCTTGGCAAGCGAGCGGCGCTTTGTGTTTTCACTTCTTGAACGCGCAGGCCCCCGGGGCTGCGCCCATAGTCCCACCATAGCGCTCAGGTGAGCGTCTTTCGGCACGTTTGATTTCGATCGATGAACGATCAAGGGGTGGCACTGAGTGCCACCCCTTGGAGAAGTGGACTCGCCCACCATCCGCTCATCTGAGCGGAACCCCTATCAGGGGTGGCGAGAATCACCTGCCCCGGCCGAGCGAATTCCATGATGCGGACGCGCACAGGGAACGGAAAACGCGGAACGCGGACACGGAAGGGCGACCTCACTCGCCGAGCGCCAGCAGCCGTTCCTCCACCCGCTCCGGCGCGTACAGGTGCTCCACCACCAGCGCACCGGCCCCCACCAGCCCGGCCCGCTCCCCGAGCCGTGAGGTCACGACGTCCAGGTGGCCGGTCGAGCGCGGCAGCGCCCGCTGGTACAGCAGCTCGCGCACCCCCGTGAGGAAGGGCGTGCCGGCCAGGTCTCCCGCGATCATCAGGACCCCGGGGTTGAGCAGGGTCACCACGGTGGCCAGTACGTCACCGACCTGCCGGCCCGCCTCGCGCGCCAGCGCCGCCGCCTCCGGGTGTCCCGAGGCCAGCAGGTCCCGCACGTCCGAGCCGGAGGCGGCCGGCACGCCGGCCTCCGCCAGCCGCCGCGCGACGGCGCCGCCGCTGGCCACGGCGGCCAGACAGCCGTAGGACCCGCACCGGCACAGCAGGCCGGCGCCCGCGGGGACCCGGATGTGGCCGATGTCCCCGGCGCCCCCGTCGACGCCCCGGTAGACGGAGCCGTTCACCACGACGCCCGCGCCGATGCCCGTCGACACCTTGACCAGGACGAACGCCGAGCAGTCGGGGTGGGCGGTGCGCTGTTCGCCGTACGCCATGAGGTTGGCGTCGTTGTCGACCAGCACCGGGACCGCCGGGGCGCCCGTGCGCTCGGTGAAGGCTCCGGCCAGGCGGCTCCTTATGTCGTAGCCGTCCCAGCCGGGCATGATCGGCGGCTGTACGACCCGGCCGCTCTCGCTGTCGACGGGCCCGGGCACCGCGAGCCCGACACCGCAGACCTCCGTCGCCCGGCGGCCGGTCTTCTCGACGAGTTCGGCGAACCAGCGGCCGAGTTCGCCCAGGACCACCTCGGGGCCGTCCTCCAGACGCGGTGTCCCGCTGTGTTCGGCGAGGATCTCGCCGGTCAGGGAGAGGACGGCGGCGCGCGCGTGCCGGGTGTCGAGGTCGGCGGCCAGGACGACGGCGTGGGCGTCGTCGAACTCCAGGGTGATCGAGGGCCGGCCGCCCTGCGGGGAGTCCACCGGCCCGCCGGCGCCCTCGCGCAGCCAGCCCGCGCGGAAGAGGCGGTCGAGGCGGTGACCCACGGTGGCGCGGGAGAGTCCGGTCACCTGCTGGAGCGCGCCGCGGGTGGTGGCGCGCCCGCTGCGGACCAGTTCGAGCAGGTCTCCCGCACTCGCCTGGCTCGCGCCCCTCCCGGTCCTGCCGGGCCTTCCGGTCATGCGCACCCCCTTGTGTTTCTCCATGTTGCATTACATATTGAGTTCTGCGTGTTAAATAGACGTAACCCTACGGTAGCCACAACCGAACTGGTCGGCCGTACGTCTTCGGGGAGCCTGAGTGGACCGCACAACCCAACTGACCGCTCGCAACGCGGGACGCCTGGACCACACGCGCACCATGTCCTCACCTCCCTTTTCCGGCCGGGGTGAGGTTTCCGGCCCGGGGGCCATTGCATACGATCCGGCGGTGACCAGGCCGTCACTGCACGTCAGAGCGGCCCGGGTGCTGGAGGGCAACTGGACCGGCACCTCGACGGTGCCCTCGCGCGGCCTGTATCCGCACCAGTGGTCCTGGGACTCGGCGTTCGTCGCGATCGGCCTGCGCCACCTGTCGCCGTTACGGGCACAGACGGAACTGGAGACACTGCTGGGCGCCCAGTGGGGCGACGGCCGCGTCCCGCACATCGTCTTCAACCCCTCCGTCCCGCTCGACGCGTACTTCCCGAGCCCCGACTTCTGGCGCTCCTCGACCGCGGGGCGCGCTGCGGGCGCCCCGCGCACCGTACAGACCTCGGGCATCGTGCAGCCACCGGTGCACGCGCTGGCCGCGTGGCTGGTGCACTGCGCGGACCCGGGTCTGTCACGGGCGCGCGGCTTCCTGGCGGGCGTGTACCCGCGCCTCGCCGCCTGGCACCGCTATCTGCTGCACCGGCGGGACCTGGGCGGGGGATCGCTGGCGTCCGTCGTCCACCCCTGGGAGCAGGGGATGGACAACAGCCCGTGCTGGGACGCCCCGCTGAGCCGGATCACGCCCGCCCCGGCCCGCTCCTTCCGCCGCGCCGACCTCGACCACGGCGCCGCCGACGACCGGCCGACCGATCTGGACTACGGCCGGTACGTGCGGCTGGCGACGGACTACCGCGACGGCGGATACGCCGACGGGGCGGGCGGGTTCGCGGTGGAGGACCCCGCGTTCAACGCGCTGCTCATCGCCTCGGAGCACGCGCTGGCCCGCATCGCCCGGGAACTCGGGGCCACCGGCACGGCCCGGCACGCGCGCGCGGAGCGGCTGACGGCCGCGCTCGTCGACCGGCTCTGGGACCCGGCGCGGGGCCTGTTCCTCTGCCGTGACGTGCGCGGCGGGGAGCTGATCCCCGAGCGGAGCGTCTCCGGGCTCGTCCCGCTGCTGCTGCCCGGCCTGCCGCGCGAGATCGCCGCCCGCCTGGTCGAGGCGGCGTACTCCCCGCACTTCGGGCTCGGCACCACGACCCGCCTCGTACCGAGCTACGACCTGCTCGGCGAGGCCTTCGACCCGCACCGCTACTGGCGCGGACCGGCCTGGTTCAACACGAGCTGGCTGGTGGAGCGCGGGCTGCGGCAGCACGGCGAGCAGGCCAGGGCCGAAGCGCTGCGGGAGGCCGTCCTGCGCACCGCCGGGACGTCGGACTTCGCGGAGTACGTCGACCCGTACACCGGCGAGGGCTGCGGGGCGACCGGCTTCAGCTGGACCGCCGCGCTCACGCTCGACCTGCTGCACGAGCCCCTCGCGGGCGGCGCACCCGGCGCCCCGGACACCGGCACCGGCACCGGCACCGGCACCGGCACGGATCGGAGCACCGGCGTTCTCGGCCTGCGCGACCGGAGCGACCGGAGCGACCGGAGCGACCGGAGCGACCGGAGCGACCGGAGCGAGCCGAACGACCGGAGCGAGCCGAACGACCTGAACGACCTGAGCGATGTGAACAGCCGGACCACGTGACCGGCCCGGACCTCAACCGTCCGGACGGGAACAGCGGGACCGGAACAGGCCGGACGTGAACGGCCCGGACAGTGCGGGCCCGAACGGCCCGGGCGGCAAGGCACGCAACGGCGTCAAAGGAGGGGACCGGGGATGACGGACCGGCATCATCTGCTCGTGCACGGTGGGACGTTCGCCGCCGTGGGTGACGGTGGGGACATCAGCGGGGTCCGGGGCGGCAGCTCCCCGGACGGACTGTTCGTGCGCGACGCGCGGCACCTGAGCCGTTGGCAACTGACGGTCGACGGTGCGGTGCCCGAGGCGCTCACGCCGGTCGCGGACGGGGACACGGCACGCTGTGTCCTCGTCCCGCGCGGCGGCCGGCAGGAACCGCCCGCGTACACGATCTTCCGCGAACAGGCCGTCGGGGACGGCGCGTTCGTCGAGTCACTGCGGGTGACCAGCAACCGCCCGGAGCCGACCACCGTGCGCCTCGCGGTCACCGCGGACGCCGACTTCACCGACCAGTTCGAACTGCGCTCCGACCACCGCACCTACGCCAAGACCGGCGCCACCCGCTCCCGCCACGTCCACGACGACGGCGTGGAGTTCACCTACCGGCGCCGGGAGTGGCGGTCCGTCACGACCGTGACGGCGGAACCCGCGCCGGACGCCGTCGAGGAGACCGGCACGGGCGCCCGGCGCCTGGTGTGGACGCTGGAGCTGGCGGCCCACGGGTCGGCGGAGCTGACGCTGCGGGTCATGGCACGCCCGCACGGCGACCGGCGGGCCCGCCGCGTGCCCCGCTCCCCCGCCGCCCTCAACGAGCAACTCCTCGCTCTCGAAGGCGAGTTCGTGGAGGGTGTGGCGTTCCCGACCGGCTGGCCCGAGCTGGCCGCGGCCTGCGCCCGCGGTCTCGCCGACCTGGCCTCGCTCCAGGTGCCGGCGACCGGCCCGGACGGCGAGGAACTGCGGGTGCCCGCCGCCGGCGCCCCCTGGTTCCTGACGCTGCTGGGCCGCGACGCCCTGCTCACCTCACTGTTCGCCCTCCCCTACCGGCCCCGGCTGGCCGCCGCCACGCTCCCGGCGCTCGCCGCGGCCCAGGCCACCGAGGTCGGCCCCGACGCGGTGGCGCAGCCCGGCAAGATCGTGCACGAGGTACGGCACGGCGAACTGGCGCACTTCGGGCAGGTGCCGTACGGCCGGTACTACGGCTCGGTCGACGCCACCCCGCTGTTCCTGGTGCTGCTCGGGGCGTACGTCGAGCAGACGGGGGACGTGACCCTGGCCCGCCGCCTGGAGCCGCACGCCCGCGCGGCGATCGGCTGGATGCTCGACCACGGCGGGCTCACCTCCCGCGGCTACCTGGTCTACCGCGCCGACCAGGGCGGCCTGGCCAACCAGAACTGGAAGGACTCCCCCGGCGCGATCTGTTCCGCCGACGGCACCCGGGCGAGCGGCTCGGTGCTGGCGGCGGGGGCCCAGGGGTACGCGTACGACGCGCTGCGCCGCACCGCGCACCTGTCCCGCACGGTGTGGGACGACGAGGTGTACGCGGCCCTGCTGGAGCAGGCCGCCGCCGACCTCCGCGACCGCTTCCAGCGTGACTTCTGGATGCGGGCCCACTCCTTCCCGGCGCTCGCGCTCGACGGCGAGGGCCGGCAGGTGGACGCGCTGGCCTCCGACGCCGGGCACCTGCTGTGGTCGGGGCTGCTGGACAAGGAGTACGGCGAGCTGGTCGGCCGGCGGCTGCTGGAACCCGACTTCTTCTCCGGCTGGGGCGTGCGCACGCTGGCGGCCGGGCAGCGGGCGTACCACCCGCTGTCGTACCACCGCGGTTCGGTGTGGCCGCACGACAACGCGCTGATCACGCTGGGCCTGGCCCGCTACGGCCTGCACGACGAGGCGCGTACGGTCGCCCACGCCCTGGTGGACGCGGCGACGGCGACCGGCCACCGCCTGCCCGAGGTGATCGCGGGCTACGGCCGCGACACGCACGCCGAGCCGGTGCCCTACCCGCACGCGTGCGTGCGGGAGTCCCGGTCGGCGGCGGCCCCGCTGGCGCTGCTCACCGCGGTGGGCGGCGCCTAGCCGGAAGGTGCGGGCGCCGGTGCGTGGGTTGGGGAGGCGTTTGCCCGGTGTTTGCCGAGCTCTGGTCCGTCCTGGCTGAACAGGGCCCGCGCACCGGCCGTACGGGATTACGGCGGAATCGTTCCCCCCGTGTCGGGTCCGCCGGTTCACCGGGCTTCGTACGGAAGGACCTTCGGGTGCCTGTCTTCACGCGTTTTCGCCATCTGTCCGCGCCGGACGACGACGCGTCCTCGCCGGCACCGTCGCCGGCGCCCGAGAGCACGTCGGAGGCACCGGCGGAGGCCGAGGCATCCCCGTCACCCGGGACCGCGACACCGGCGGAGGCCGAGGCATCCCCGTCGCCCGAGACCGCGACACCGGCGTCCCCGGAAGCGGCGACACGACCGGCGGCACCGGATGCCTCCGCGGCGGAGGCGGAGACCTCCACGGCGGCGGACCCGGAGGGCGAGACCCCCACGACGGCCGACCCCAAGCCCGAGGCCAAAACACCGCCAGCGGCGGGCCCCAAGCCCGAGTCCCCGACCCCGGCAGTCCCCGAGGCCGCGTCCCCCGCCACCCCCGACGTCCCCGCCCCCGCCCCCGCCCCCGCCACCCTCGGATCCCGCCTGGCCCACGTCCGTGCCTGGCGGACCCGGTATCCGCAGGCCGCGCGGGTGCTGCGCCGGGTGGTCAGCGTGCTCGCGGCGGTGCTCGTCCTCGGTGCTCTGCTGCTGCCGAACAACGAGGCCGCGCTGCACGTGAACCGGTTCACGCGGCTGCCGGCGGAGGCGATCGTCGGGGCGGCGGTGATGATCGCGCTGCCGCGCCGGCCGCGCGTCGTCCTGGCGGCGGTGTCCGGGGCCGGTCTGGGCGTGCTGACCGTGCTGAACGTCCTCGACATGGGCTTCAACGAATACCTGGGCCGGGGCTTCAACGCCGTCCTGGACTGGGAGTTGCTGCCCGACGCGCAGTCGTACGTGGCGGACTCGCTGGGCAGGACGACGGCGATCGCCGCGACCGTCGGTCTCGTCGTCCTGGTCCTGCTGCTGCTCGTGGTGATGGCGCTGGCGGCGGTCCGGCTCGCCAACCTGCTGGCCGGCAACGCCCGGACCGCGACCCGCTCCACGCTCATCGCGGGCATCGTCTGGGTCACCTGCTCCACGCTCGGTGTCCAGGTGGCGGGCATGCCGGTCGCCTCCGACCGGGCGGCCGGCGCGCTCCTGATCCAGGCGCGCAGGGTCAAGGACACCGTCAGGGACGAGGCCTCGTTCGCGAAGGAGGCAGGCGCCGACCGCTTCGGGGGGACGCCCGGCGCCCAGCTGGTGCCCGATCTGCGCGGCAAGGACATGATCTTCACGTTCATCGAGAGCTACGGCCGCAGCGCCATCGAGGACCCGGTCATCGCCCCCGGCGTGGACAAGACGCTCAAGGTTCGTACGGCGGCCCTGGCCAAGGCCGGCTTCCACGCGAAGAGCGGCTGGCTGACCTCGGCGACGTACGGCGGCAGCAGCTGGCTCGGCCACTCCACGACCATGTCGGGCCTGTGGATCGACAACCAGCAGCGCTACCGCACGGTCATGGCCGGCGATCACCTCAGCCTCACCAAGGCGTTCCAGAAGACCGGTGCCTGGGACACGGTCGGGGTCATGCCGGGCATCCAGAAGGGCTGGCCCGAGGCCAGGTACTACGGCCTCGACAAGGTCTACAACGCCTTCCAGATGGGGTACAAGGGCCCGAAGTTCAGCTGGTCGACGATGCCCGACCAGTACGCGCTGGAGGCGTTCCAGCGGCTGGAGCACGGCAGGAAGCGCGACAAGCCGCTGATGTCGGAGATCATCCTGACCTCCAGCCACCAGCCGTGGGCGCCCATCCCCAAGTCGGTCGGGTGGGACCAGCTGGGTGACGGCTCGGTCTTCGGCCCGATCCAGAAGGCGGGCAACAAGCCGTCGGACATCATCGCCGACTCCACCCGGTCCAAGCAGGAGTACGGCAAGTCGATCCAGTACTCCGTCACCAGCCTCACGCAGTGGCTGGAGCGCTACGGCAGTGACGACACGGTTCTCGTCTTCCTCGGCGACCACCAGCCCATCGCCCGGGTCAGCGGCAACCACGCCAGCCGTGACGTGCCGGTGTCGATCGTCGCCAAGGACCCGAAGGTCCTGGACAAGGTGGCCTCCTGGAACTGGTCGGACGGTCTGATGCCCGCGCACAACGCCCCGGTGTGGAAGATGAGTTCGTTCCGCGACCGTTTCCTGACGGCGTACGGGTCCACTCCGCACCCCACGAAGGACTGAGCGCCCCCGGGGGCCGGCCGCCCGGCGGCGTTCAGCCTCCGGAGGTGTCGAGTTCCGCGTCCTCGCCGATGCCCGCGCAGTCGTAGGGGTCCTTGAGCCAGCCGTCCGGCAGCACCACCCGGTTGTTGCCGGACGTACGGCCGCGGGGCCCGTCGGCGCCGTCCGGCCAGGGCTGGTGGAGGTCCAACTCGTCGAGCCCGGAGCGGAGTTCGGCGAGCGAGGAGGTGATCGCGAGCCGCTTGCGCATCTCGGAACCGACGGCGAAGCCCTTGAGGTACCAGGCCACGTGCTTGCGGAAGTCGATGACCCCGCGCGTCTCGTCGCCGATCCACTCACCGAGCAGGGTGGCGTGGCGGACCATGACGTCGGCGACCTCGCGCAGGGAGGGCCGCGCGCCGTATCCGTCAGCGCCTCCGGCGCGGGCCTGCGTACGGCCCTCGAAGGCGGCGACCAGGTCAGCGAACAGCCATGGCCGGCCCAGGCAGCCGCGTCCGACGACCACGCCGTCGCAGCCCGTCTCGCGCACCATCCGCAGCGCGTCCTCGGCCGCCCAGATGTCGCCGTTGCCGAGCACCGGGATCTCCGGGACGTGCTCCTTGAGGCGGGCGATGGCGTCCCAGTCGGCGGTGCCGCCGTAGTGCTGGGCGGCGGTGCGGCCGTGCAGGGCGATGGCGGTGACGCCCTCCTCGACGGCGATGCGCCCGGCGTCGAGGTAGGTGATGTGGTCGTCGTCGATGCCCTTGCGCATCTTCATGGTGACGGGGAGGTCACCGGCGCCGCCGACCGCCTCACGCAGGATGGCCCGCAGCAGGTTGCGCTTGTAGGGGAGCGCGGAGCCGCCGCCCTTGCGGGTCACCTTGGGCACCGGGCAGCCGAAGTTCAGGTCGATGTGGTCGGCGAGGCCCTCGTCCGCGATCATGCGGACGGCCTTGCCGACGGTCGCCGGGTCCACGCCGTACAGCTGGATCGAGCGCGGCGTCTCGCTCGCGTCGAAGTGGATCAGCTGCATGGTCTTCTCGTTGCGCTCGACCAGCGCCCGGGTCGTGATCATCTCGCTCACGAACAGGCCCTTGCCGCCGCTGAACTCCCGGCACAGGGTGCGGAAGGGGGCGTTGGTGATCCCGGCCATGGGCGCCAGCACGACGGGCGGCCGGACGGTGTGCGGGCCGATCTGCAGGGGGGACACGAGGGACACGGGCGTGGACATTGCTCCATTGTGGCGCACCCCGGGCAGTGCCCGGGGACGGCGTCCGACCATGACCATGTAGTGGTCATTAGTTAGCCGCACTATTGATACGCGGGTACGATGGTGCGCATGCCCGAGCTGAGCCGTCGCCGCCGCATGCTGGTGCTCGCGATCTGCTGCATGAGCCTGCTGATCGTGAGCCTGGACGTCACCGCCCTGAACGTCGCCCTGCCCTCGATGCAGCAGGAGCTGCACGCGAGCACCGCCGGCCTCCAGTGGACGATCGACGCGTACACGCTCGTCCTGGCGTCCCTGCTGATGCTGGCGGGCTCCACGGCCGACCGGATCGGCCGCAAGCGCGTCTTCGTCACCGGCCTGGTGGTCTTCGTCATCGGCTCGCTGCTGTGTTCCCTGGCGCCGAACCTCGACGCGCTCGTCGCGTTCCGCATGGTGCAGGCGGTCGGCGGCTCGATGCTCAACCCGGTCGCCATGTCGATCATCACCAACACCTTCACCGACCCCCGCGAGCGAGCCCGCGCCATCGGCGTCTGGGGCGCGGTGGTCGGCATCTCCATGGCCGCCGGACCGCTGGTCGGCGGAGTGCTGGTGGAGTCGGTCGGCTGGCGGTCGATCTTCTGGGTCAACCTGCCGGTGGGCCTCGCCGCCCTCCTGCTCACCCTGCGCTTCGTGCCCGAGTCCCGGGCGCCCAGGGCGCGCCGCCCCGACCCGGTCGGCCAGCTCCTGGTCATCACCCTGTTCGGCTCCCTGACGTACGCGATCATCGAGGCGCCGAGCGCCGGGCTCACCACGGTCCTGCCCTTCGGGGTGCTCGCGCTGGCCGCACTGCTCGGCCTGCTGCGCTACGAGCCCCGCCGCGCCGAACCCCTCATCGACCTGCGCTTCTTCCGCTCTGTGCCGTTCAGCGGGGCCACCGTGATCGCGATCAGCGCGTTCGCCTCGCTCGGCGGGTTCCTGTTCCTGTCCACGCTCTACCTGCAGAACGTGCGCGGCCTGGACGCGCTGCACGCCGGTCTGTGGATGCTGCCGATGGCGGTGCCGATGTTCCTGTGCGCGCCGCTGTCCGGACGGCTGGTGGGCAGCAGGGGGCCGCGTCTGTCGCTGCTCGTCGCCGGGTTCGCGATGACGGCCAGCGGGGTGCTGTTCGCCGCCTTCGAGGCCGAGACCTCGAACGTCACCCTGTTCGCCGGATACGTGATGTTCGGCGTCGGCTTCGGCTTCGTGAACGCCCCGATCACCAACACCGCGGTGTCCGGCATGCCGCGGGCCCAGGCCGGGGTCGCCGCCGCCGTCGCCTCGACCAGCCGCCAGCTCGGGCAGACGCTCGGGGTCGCGGTGGTCGGCGCGGTGCTGGCGTCGGGCGTGGGCTCCTCGTCGTACCGGGAGACGTTCGTGTCGGCGGCCCGGCCGGGGTGGTGGATCCTGGCGACCTGCGGTCTCGCGGTGCTGGTGTTCGGGGCCCTGACCAGCGGTCCCTGGGCCCGGCGGACCGCCGAGCGGACGGCCGAGCAGTTGGCGGCGGCGGACGTGCGCGAGGCGGCGCGGGTCGTCGCGTGACGCCGGGCGGGCGCGTCACCTCTCCAGCGATATGGCGTGCAGCTTCTCCAGCCGCTCCCTCGACACCCGGTCCGCCGGCACGTACGTGACCATCCTCGGACCCACCCCCGGGCCGATCCACAGGTCCGTGTGGTCGACGGTGATCCGGCCGACGTGCCGGTTGTCGAACTCCTTGCGCTTGGTGCGGTGGGCGACGACCTCGTGCCGCTCCCACGCCTCGCGGAAGGCGGGGGACTCCGCGCGCAGCCGCTTCAGCAGCAGCTTCCAGGCCGGCTCGGCGAGATGACCCGCCATCGTCGCGCGGGCAGGTGGTGGCCGGCGTCGGATCCACCGCGCCGGCCAGCTGGAAGAGATGGCCGCGCTCGCTGGGGTCGAGGAGCAGGGTGCGGGCGAGGGCGTCGAGGACCTGCACGGAGACCTGGATGTCCCGGGCCTGTTCGAGCCAGGTGTACCAGGTGACGCCGACCGCGGAGACCATGATCACCGCCCAGCAGTCGTCGCTGGCGCTGGGCGTGGCCACCCTCGGCACCCTGTTCCTCTCCCTGGCGTCGAGCCTCGGCATGCGGGACGCCCTGGTCACCACCCTCCTGGTGCAGCTGGCGGGCATCGCCCTGATCGGCCTGCTGAGCACCCGCCTCCCGCGGACGATCGGCTGACGTCCACCGCAGGCCCCGCGTCCGGTGCGCGCCCGCATGTCCTCACTTGTCCCCACGTGTCCTCACGGTATGGACAACTCATCACCGTACGGACCCTGTTGACGCCGGGCGTGCTGCACACTCCTTGCTGCGCGGACTCCGCCGCGCACCCGGACGGGTTCTTCGCTGCGGGTCGCCGCTGGAGGCGTCATGCTGGAGAGCAACACGAGCAAGGTGAGCCGCTGGGACCAGCACGGACGCGAGCACGTCGTCCGGGTGCGGCGCGCGGGAATGCAGCGCACGATCAGGTGCGACACCTGCGGCTGGCGCAGGGGTGCGCAGTTCCTGCCCTGGCTGAAGGCGGAGGAACACCTGGCCGAGGCCCACCAGGCGACTGTTGACCCGGCGGGGACCTAGGGCGGGTACGACGACAGCGCACCGGAAGACAGGGCGATGAGCGCGCTCCGGACCACCCCGCGGCGGCACGTCGACGACGGATCGGTGCCGGGCGCCGTCGGGCTGGTGGCCCGCGGCGACAGGTCGCCATGCCGAACCCGACCCCACCCCGCTGATGCGGGACTTCCGGCGCCGCGCGGCCGGGCTCCGAGCCGGGTCCTGCGTGTGCCGCCCGGCGGGCAGGCCGGACGCGGCCTACGCCCGCAGCCCGCGCAGCACCAGACGCACGACCTCGTCGAACTCCGCCTCGATCTCCGGGTGTTGCCAGTACTTCGCGTGGCACGGGTCGTGGAAGCGGCCCGTCGCCAGGAGGACGGCGCGGGCCGTGGCCCGGGGGTCGGGGGCGGTGAAGACGCCGCTGTCGGTGCCCGCCTCGACGATCACGGTCAGCTGGTCCACGAGATGGGTGACGTGCCGGCCGACCACGGAGCCGTTCTCGCCGGTCAGGACCATGTAGGTGGCGAACAGCTCGGGGTCGTCGCCCGCCTTGTGGCGCTTGGCGGCGAACAGGGCGGCGAGCCAGTCGCGCAGCCGGGACGCCGGGTCCCGGTCCTCGGCGACGATGCCGGACAACATGTCGGTCGTCCGGTCCAGCCAGCGCTTGGTGACCGCCTCGCGCAGCGCGGCCTTCGTACGGAAGTGCCGGTAGACACTGCCGTGGCTGACGCCGAGCGCGCGGGCCACGTCGACCACGGTGGCCTTGGCCGGGCCGTGGCGGCGCAGCACCTCCTCGGTCGCTTCGAGGATGCGCTCGGCGGTCAGGGTCTCGCTGGATGCCATGGGAAGGACCGTACCGGCGGCCGGATCAGCGTTCGCTGTCGAGGTGGGCCATGGCGGCGGGAGCATAGCGCTCACCGGCGGCCGCGTCGGCCGGCACCGCTTCCTCGATCGCGGCGAGGTCCGCGGCGTCCAGGGTGACGTCCAGCGCGCCCAGCGACTCCGCGAGCCGCTCCCGGCTGCGCGCGCCGACCAGCGGCACGATGTCCTCACCGCGGGACAGCACCCAGGCGATCGCGATCTGCGCGACGCTGACACCCTTCTCCTCGGCGACCTTGCGCAGCGCCTCCACGAGGTCGAGGTTGTGCCGCAGGTTGTCGCCCTGGAAGCGGGGTGAGTGGGCGCGGAAGTCGTTGGCGGCGAGCTGCCGGTCGTGGGTGAAGTGGCCGGAGATCAGGCCGCGGGACAGGACGCCGTAGGCGGTGATGCCGATGCCCAGTTCGCGGGTGGTGGGCAGGATCTCCGCCTCGATGCCGCGTGAGATGAGGGCGTACTCGATCTGGAGGTCGGCGATCGGCGCGGTGGCGGCGGCCCGGCGGATCGTCTCGGCGCCGACCTCGCTGAGGCCGATGTGCCGGACGTACCCCTGCTCGACCAGCTCGGAGATCGCGCCGACCGTGTCCTCGATGGGGACGTCCGGGTCGAGGCGGGCGATGCGGTAGACGTCGATGTGGTCGACGCCGAGGCGCTGGAGGGAGTAGGCGGCGAAGTTCCTCACGGCGGCGGGGCGGCCGTCGTAGCCCGACCAGCCGCCGTCCGGGGCGCGCAGGGCGCCGAACTTGACGCTGGTCAGGGCCTGTTCGCGGCGGGCGGCGGGGGCGGAGCGCAGCGCCTCGCCGATGAGCAGTTCGTTGTGGCCCATGCCGTAGAAGTCGCCGGTGTCCAGCAGCGTCACACCCGCTTCCAGGGCGGCGTGGATGGTGGCGATCGACTCGGCGCGGTCCGCGTCGCCGTACAGCGCGGACATGCCCATGCAGCCGAGGCCGAGGGCGGAGACCTGGGGACCGGTGGTGCCGAGGGTGCGCGTGCGTGTCGTCATGCGTCCACCCTGACATGACAGATGACAGATTTCAATATCTGTCATCTGTCATTTGTCAGTCACCTCACCTCACCTCACCCGGACACGGCGAACGCCGGACGGGCTGATCGGCTCAGCCCGTCCGGCGTCGGAGGTGAAAGGGGAAGGTGAAGGTGAAGGGGGCCGCGACCCCTTGCCGCTAGGCGCCCAGCAGGCGCCCGGCCAGGTAGCCCTCGATCTGGTCGAGAGACACCCGCTCCTGCTTCATGGTGTCGCGCTCGCGCACGGTCACCGCGTTGTCGTCGAGGGTGTCGAAGTCGACCGTCACACAGAACGGCGTGCCGATCTCGTCCTGACGGCGGTAGCGGCGGCCGATCGCGCCGGCGTCGTCGAACTCGATGTTCCAGTTCTGACGCAGCGCCGCGGCCAGGCCCTTGGCCTTCGGGGAGAGCTCGGCATTGCGGGACAACGGCAGCACCGCGACCTTCACCGGGGCCAGACGGTGGTCGAGGCGCAGCACCGTGCGCTTCTCCATCTTGCCCTTGGCGTTCGGCGCCTCGTCCTCGACGTAGGCGTCGAGCAGGAACGCGAGCATCGCGCGGCCGACGCCGGCGGCCGGCTCGATGACGTACGGCGTCCAGCGCTCCTGGGCATCCTGGTCGAAGAAGAAAAGATCCTGGCCGGATGCCTTGGAGTGCGCGGTGAGGTCGTAGTCCGTGCGGTTCGCGACACCCTCCAGCTCGCCCCACTCGTTTCCGCCGAACTGGAAGCGGTACTCGATGTCGGCGGTGCGCTTGGAGTAGTGGGAGAGCTTCTCCTTGGGGTGGTCGTACCACCGCATGTTCTCTTCACGCAGGCCGAGACCGGTGTACCAGTTCCAGCGCTGCTCCATCCAGTACTCCTGCCACTTCTCGTCCTCGCCCGGCTTGACGAAGAACTCCATCTCCATCTGCTCGAACTCGCGGGTGCGGAAGATGAAGTTGCCGGGCGTGATCTCGTTGCGGAAGGACTTGCCCATCTGCGCGATGCCGAACGGCGGCTTCTTGCGCGAGGTGGTCTGCACCTGGGCGAAGTTGGTGAAGATGCCCTGAGCGGTCTCGGGGCGCAGGTAGGCGACGGAGCCGGTGTCCTGCGTCGGGCCGAGGTGGGTGGAGAGCAGGCCGGAGAACTGCTTGGGCTCGGTGAACTGGCCCTTGTTGCCGCAGTTGGGGCAGTTGATGTCCGCCAGGCCGTTCTCCGGCGGGCGGTTGTGCTTGGCCTCGTACGCCTCTTCCAGGTGGTCCGCGCGGAACCGCTTGTGGCAGGAGGTGCACTCGGTGAGGGGGTCGGAGAAGGTGGCGACGTGACCGGAGGCGACCCACACCTCGGGGGCCAGGATCACGGACGAGTCGATGCCGACCACGTCCTCGCGCGACGTCACCATGTAGCGCCACCACTGGCGCTTCAGGTTCTCCTTGAGCTCGACACCCAGCGGTCCGTAGTCCCAGGCGGCCTTCTGGCCGCCGTAGATCTCACTGCAGGGGAATACGAAGCCACGGCGCTTGCTCAGGCTGACGATGGTGTCGATCTTGTCGGCGGCCACGGTGCTCTCTTCATAACGACGACGGGCGACGAAGCGAGACGCTTCAGAGCGAATGCCTCAGCGTACCGGCGGGGGCTCCCCCTCGACCAAATCGGTGCCCCGTACAAGCCTCGCCAGGGTTGTTGACAACGGTTTCCATGTTTGTTGAAAATGACTGTCATGAACGTACGACGGCTCATACCCGCGACCGCGACAGCGGCGGCCACCGCACTCGGCCTCACCGCCCTCTCCGCCTGCTCCACCGAGACCGCCGCGGCCAACACGGACAAGTTCGACGTCGTCGCGTCGTTCTACCCGATGGCCTTCCTCGCCGAGCGGATCGGAGGGAGCCACGTCCGCGTCACCGGCCTCACCAAGCCCGGCCAGGAACCGCACGACCTGGAGATCAGCGTCAGGCAGCGCGTACAGCTCGAGGGGTCCGACGCCGTCCTCTACCTCAGAAACCTCCAGCCCTCCGTCGACGACGCCGTCTCGCAGTCCGGCGTGAAGACGAAGATCGACGCCGCCTCCCTCACCACGCTGGAGAAGCACGGCACCGAGGTCGGCGGCCACTCCGCCGAGCACGACAGCGGCGCCGGCGACGAACCGGCCGGTCTCGACCCCCACGTCTGGCTCGACCCGGTGCGCTACGCCCAGGTCGCCGCCGGCGTCGGCAGGGCCTTCGAGAAGGCGGACCCGGACCACGCGGCCGACTACCGGAAGAACACCGCCGCCCTGGTCGAGAAGCTCGACGCGCTCAACACCCGGTTCGCGGACGGCCTGAAGAACACCAGGTCCAAGGTCTTCATCACCACCCACGCCGCCTTCGGCTACCTCGCCGAGCGCTACGGCCTCACCGAGGAGGCCGTCAACGGCCTCGACCCCGAGTCCGAACCCAGCGCGGCGCGCGTGCGGGACCTTGAGAGGATGGCGAAGGCCGACGGCGTCTCCACGGTCTTCTACGAGACGCTCGTCAGCGACAAGACCGCGAAGACCGTCGCCCGGGACGCGGACCTGAGGACGGACGTCCTCGACCCGATCGAGGGCATCACGGCCAAGTCCCGTGGCAGGGACTACTTCTCGGTCCAGGAAGCCAACCTCAAGGCGCTGCAGACGGCCCTGGGAACCAAGTGAGCGTCACGGAAGGCGGCGAGGACGTCATGGGCGAGCCCGTCATAGAGCTGCGCGGGGTACGCGCCGAGCTGGGCTCGCGCCCCGTGCTGCGCGGCATCGACCTGACCGTGCACCGCGGCGAGGTCGTCGCGCTGCTCGGCGCGAACGGCTCCGGCAAGTCGACGGCCGTGCGCGGCGTCATCGGCCAGGTACCTCTCAGCGCCGGCGAGATCGAGCTGTTCGGCACCCCGCGCCGGCGCTTCCGCGACTGGCGGCGCGTGGGCTACGTACCGCAGCGCACGACGGCCGCGGGCGGAGTGCCCGCCACGGTCACCGAGGTCGTCTCCTCCGGCCGTCTGTCGGCCGCCCGCTTCGGCGTGCTGCGCAAGGCGGACCACGCGGCCGTACGGCGGGCCCTGGAGCTCGTCGGCATGGCCGACCGGGCCAGGGACTCCGTGAACGCCCTGTCCGGCGGCCAGCACCAGCGGGTCCTGATCGCCCGCGCGCTCGCCGCCGAACCCGAACTCCTGATCATGGACGAGCCGATGGCGGGCGTCGACCTCGCCAGCCAGGAGGTGCTCGCCGCGACCCTGCGCGAACAGGTCGCCGCCGGTGCGACGGTCCTGCTCGTCCTGCACGAACTCGGGCCCCTGGAACCGCTGATCGACCGGGCGGTCGTCCTGCGCGACGGCTGCGTGGTGCACGACGGGCCGCCCCCGCGGGCGGTCGGCCAGCACGCGCTGCCCGGCCACGACCACGTCCACCCGCACGCACCCGCGGGCACCGAACCGATCCGCACGGGACTGCTGAGCTGATGACCTTCCTCGACTTCCCCTTCATGCAGCGGGCGCTGCTCGCCGCCGTCCTGGTCGGCATCACCGCCCCCGCCGTCGGCATCTACCTCGTGCAGCGCCGCCAGGCCCTGCTCGGCGACGGTATCGGCCATGTCGCGATGACCGGCGTCGGCCTCGGCTTCCTGCTGTCCACCTCGCCGGTGTGGATGGCCACGGCCGTCTCGGTCCTCGGCGCGGTCCTGATGGAGCTGATCCGCTGGTACGGCAGGACCCGCGGCGACATCGCCCTCGCGATGCTCTTCTACGGCGGTATGGCCGGCGGCGTGATGCTCATCAACCTCGCGCCGGGCGGCTCCAACGCCAACCTCATGTCGTACCTCTTCGGCTCCCTCACGACCGTCTCGCGGTCCGACGTGACGGCGATCTGCCTGCTCGCCGCCTTCGTGATGCTGGTCACCCTGGGTCTGCGCCGCCAGCTCTTCGCGGTCAGCCAGGACGAGGAGTTCGCCCGGGTCACGGGCCTGCCCGTGCGCGCGCTCAACCTGCTGACCGCGATCACGGCGGCGATCACCGTGACGGTCGCGATGCGGGTCGTCGGGCTGCTGCTGGTCTCCGCGCTGATGGTGGTCCCGGTGGCGGCTGCCCAGCAGCTCACCCGCAGCTTCGCGGCGACCTTCGCGGTCGCGGTGGCGATCGGCGTGACCGTGACCGTCAGCGGCACCGTCACCTCGTACTACCAGTACGTGCCGCCCGGTGCGACGATCGTGCTGATGGCCATCGCCGCGTTCTTCGTGCTCACGCTCCTCGCCGCCCCGCTGGCCCGGCGCCGCGCGCGGGCACTGGCCGCCGCGCAGCCGGCCGGCGACCCCACCGAGTGCGCGATTCCGGCCGCCCGGCCGGCCGACGGCACCGTCGGTGTCTGACCGCTGACAGGGCGGGCTGGCACAATGGCCCGGCAAGCGCAGACGTGAGGAGGCAACCGGTGACGACCGCTGGACCGCCCGTGAAGGGCCGCTCCACCCGGCAGCGGGCTGCCGTGGCGGCCGCCCTCGACGAGGTGGACGAGTTCCGCAGCGCCCAGGACCTGCACGACATGCTCAGGCACAAGGGCGACTCCGTCGGCCTCACCACGGTCTACCGCACGCTGCAGAACCTCGCCGACGCCGGCGAGGTCGACGTCCTGCGCACCTCCGACGGTGAGTCCGTGTACCGGCGCTGCTCCACCGGCGACCACCATCACCACCTGGTGTGCCGCGTCTGCGGCAAGGCCGTCGAGGTCGAGGGCCCGGCCGTGGAGAGGTGGGCGGAGTCGATCGCCGCCGAACACGGCTATGTCAACGTGGCCCACACGGTGGAGATCTTCGGCACCTGCTCCGACTGCGCGACCGCGGCCACGCCCCCCGCCACGGCCGGCTGAGCGCGACCGCCTGCCGCGCCCGCCCGGAGCACCTCTCCAGCTCGTCCAGGTCGTGGAACGTGCTGCCCCTGGTGATCGGGCGGCACCCGGCCCTGAAGGCGGTCTCCTTCTCGTCGCAGAGGGGCGGGCATGAGGGCGGTTCATGACCGGATCGCCGGGGACCGTCATGAACCGCGGGTGACTACGGGGCGGCCTCTCCGCCTTCCAGTGACAACAGCACCTCGTTCGGCGTGGCCCCGCCGAAGCGGCGGTCCCGGGAGGCGAACTCCACACACGCCCGCCACAGGTCACGGCGGTCGAAGTCCGGCCACAGCACGTCCTGGAAGACCATCTCCGCGTACGCGCTCTGCCAGATCAGGTAGTTGGAGGTGCGCTGCTCGCCGCTCGGCCGCAGGAACAGGTCGACGTCCGGCATGTCCGGGTAGTACAGGTACTTCGCCAGGGTCTTCTCGTCGACCTTCGACGGGTCGAGGCGGCCCGCCCGCACGTCCTCGGCGAGGGCCCGCGCGGCGTCCGCGATCTCCGCCCGGCCGCCGTAGTTCATGCAGAAGTACAGGGTGAGACGGTCGTTGTCCCTGGTCTGCTCCTGGGCGATCTGGAGCTCCTTGGCGACCGACTTCCACAGCCGGGGCATCCGGCCCGCCCAGCGCACCCGGATGCCGAGCGCGTCGAGCTGGTCGCGGGACTTGCGGATGAAGTCGCGGTTGAAGTTCATCAGGAAGCGGACCTCGTCGGGCGAGCGCTTCCAGTTCTCGGTGGAGAAGGCGTACAGCGAGATGTTGCGCACCCCGATCTCGACCGCGCCCTGCAGCACGTCGAGGACCTGCTCGGCGCCGACCTTGTGCCCCTCGGTGCGCGGCAGCCCGCGCTCCTTGGCCCAGCGGCCGTTGCCGTCCATGACGATCGCCACATGCTCGGGGACCAGCTCAGCGGGGAGCTTCGGCGGACGGGCGCCGGACGGATGGGGCTCCGGCGTCCTGTACTCGCGGCGCTGGCGCCCCAGGATCCCGCGTACGGCCATGTGCTTCTCGTCTCCTCGGTCTCGTGCTTCTCTACTTCTCCACGTAGCGCAGCGAACGCAGCCCGCGTTCCATGTGCCAGTGCAGATACGCGGACACCAGCCCGCTCCCCTCGCGGACGTACCGCGCCTCGCACGCGTCCGCGTTCTCCCAGTCTCCCGTAAGCAGCGCGCCGAGCAGTTCGAGGGTCCGCGGCGAGGGCACGACGCTGCCGGGCACCCGGCAGTCGACGCAGACGGAGCCGCCGGAGGCGACGGAGAAGAACCGGTTCGGACCGGGCAGCCCGCACTTCGCGCAGTCGCCGAAGCTCGGTGCGTAGCCGTTGACGGCGAGCGAGCGCAGCAGGAAGGCGTCGAGTACGAGATGCGAGGCGTGCTCGCCGCGGGCGAGGGTGCGCAGGGCGCCGACGAGCAGCAGGTACTGCTGCACCGCGGGCTCCCCCTCGTGGTCGGTGAACCGCTCCGCGGTCTCCAGCATGGCGGTGCCGGCGGTGTAGCGGCCGTAGTCGCTGACGATCCCGCCGCCGTACGGCGCGATGGTCTCGCTCTGCGTGCACAGCGGCAGGCCGCGCCCGACCAGCTCGCTGCCCCGTGCGAAGAACTGCACGTCGACGTGTGAGAAGGGCTCCAGCCGCGCCCCGAACTTGGACTTGGTGCGCCGCACCCCGCGCGCCACCGCGCGTACCCGGCCGTGACCGCGGGTGAGCAGCGTGATGATCCGGTCCGCCTCACCCAGCTTCTGGGTGCGCAGCACGATGCCGTCGTCGCGGAACAGACTCATGCCGTCCATTCTCACCCACGGCGCAGGCGCCCCGGGCCGGGCCGGCCGCATCGGTCACGGCGGGGCGGCCGCCGGTCCAGGGCGCGGGCCGTCTTCGCGGTGCCGGGGCTCGCCGGGGGTCGGCGGGGGTCAATCAGGGGCCGGAGGGGTCCGGCGGGTTGGTCGCCGCGCGCAGCGGGTCGGGTAAGCCGTTGGGGCTGATGTTCCACAGCTCTGCGAAGCGCTTGACGCGTTCCTGCACCTCCTTGTGGGTGGCGTCCACCGTCGTCCAGGACGGCACGTTCATCTGGTCCGCGGTGATCTCGTAGGAGAGCGCCCCGTCGAAGATGATGAAGTCGATCATCTTGCCGCGCTGGGCGTACATCGGCAGCTGGGGCAGGGCCACGACCCGCACCTCGATGCCGATCCCCCGCTGCTCCTCGCGGAGTTGGTCCAGCAGGGCGATCTCCTCCGGGTTCTTCACCACGTGCAGCCGGCGCACCCGGACCCCGCGTTCGACCGCCTCGCTCTGCGCCTCCAGATAGCGCCCCGCCGGCTCGCTGCTCCAGAAGTCCCGGTCGACGGAGGTGGAGATGGCGTCCACGGAGATCCGCGCGCACCGGGTGAGGGTCAGCAGCCAGTCGTGGTTCTCACCGGGGGACTTGGCGTGCAGGTTGGCGAAGTTGTACATGTAGCCGGCGAGCCGGTCGATCTCCTGGTGCGCGAACTCGTGCAGGATCGTCGGCCCCTCGGCGACCACTTTCGTGGCGTGCTCGGCCAGCCGGGGCACCCCGTCGTCGCGCAGTTGCTCCACCTCGTTGAAGAGCTTGGTGGCCCGCCCGATGTCGATGAAGCGCTGCTCGACCACGGTCCTCAGCTCCCCGAGCTGCTGCGCGAAGGTGATCATGAACTGGACGATCAGGATCGCGCCGCCGAACAGCACGGACACGACCACCCGCCACAGGTCGTCCTGGGAGGGGGAGATCACGTTCGTCAGCACGTAGGCCACGCCCCCGGTCACCACGGTGATCAGGAACTTCTGGAGCAGTGACCGGGCGCCGTCGTCCCTCTCGCGTTCGCCTCTGCCCGTGGGACCGGTGGTGCCGCGCGGCGGTGTCGGTGAATTCATCTCGTGTCTCCCCCCGTTGGGATGTGTCTGTGCTCCGCGATCAGGGCCCTGTCGTCTGGAGCTCGTGCCGCGGCGTCGCGGCGTGCAGGGCGAGCTGGTCACGGACGCGCTGGACCAGCGTCCGCCACTGCCGGCTGAAGCCGGGTTCCTCTTCGAGTACGTCCCACAGGGCGCCCAGCGACCGCTCCACGCGGGCCCTCGGCATCCACAGGTGCAGCAGGTGGTCGACGAGCGGGCGCAGCGTCCTCAGCGCCTGCGTCCCGTCGGCGGATCCGAGCCGGATGCCGTCCAGCTTGTCCACGACCGTCGTCAACAGCCAGTCGTGCAGGGCGAAATCCTCGGTGAGCCGGGCCAGGGCGGTGGGGTCGGTGCCGTGCGGCACCCTCAGCTCCACCAGCCGTACCCCGTCGGCGGCCACGGTGAAGCGTTCCAGCCGTGCCCCCTGCCCGTCCGGCGCGGGAAGCGCCGCCCAGCGCAGGCTGGTGGTGGGGGACGTGAGGGGGGCTTCGTAGTCGAGGAGCCGGTGCTCGCGGGAGACCGTGGCGAGCAGCCCCTCGGCGACTGAGCCGACGTCGAGTTCCTCGGGGCCCGGCTGCCGGTGCTCCGCCAGGAAAGCCTGGGCGACGCCGAGTTGGGGCAGTCTGCCGAGTGGCTCCAGCTCCCCCGGCCGGGCCAGGTAGTGGCCCCACGGCCGGCGGCGGTCCGGGCCGGCGGCCGGTGCGCCGAAGTACGCCGTCGCCTGGAGGACCCGGCCCTCGGTGAGGCTCGCGCGGGCCGCCACCGTGCCGACCGCGCGGACCCTGGCCCCGTTGGCGGTGGGCAGCCGGCAGTCCACGCCCGTGAGGACCTCGGGGGAGACGGCGTGCAGGTTGGGGCGCCGGGAGACCCGGACGCGTTCGTCGGCGCGCAGGGTGAGCAGTCGCTCGGTGACGGCCGCGCTCACCGCGTCACGGCACGGCAGCAGACAGGTGCGCACCTCGCCGCAGACGAGGACCGGGCCCGCCGTCTCCCCCGGGGCGCCCATGTCACAGCCCCGGCGGGAACACGTAGGACGTGCGCTTCACGGCGCCGGCGGGCACGGGGAACCCCTCGTCGGCGGCCCGCCGGATCAGCTGGTCGAGCGCTCCGGCGTCCACCTGGGTCTGCTCCAGGACGACGCGCACGGCGTGCTCCACGGGCAGGAACCGGGCGGGCAGCACGCTGCACGTGTAGTACGCGGTGAAGGGGGGCGCGGACGGGTTGAGCCGGAGCAGCGGCGGGAGCGCGTCCCAGTCGTCGGGGAAGGCGGCCGGATCCCAGCCGGTGGGGGTGAGGACGGCCCTGCCGTTGTCGCGGAGCAGTCCGAGGCGGGCCAGTTGCCAGACGGCGGCCAGGAACGCGCACGACCAGGTGCGGCGGTCCGTGTCCTCGTCCCACAGCTCCACGTCCACGAAGAC
The DNA here is from genome assembly GCF_056435735.1 of Streptomyces sp. NPDC043878. NCBI lineage: Bacteria > Bacillati > Actinomycetota > Actinomycetes > Kitasatosporales > Streptomycetaceae > Streptomyces > Streptomyces sp. NPDC043878. Next base: position 186,674 of record NZ_JBWKDW010000014.1, on the reverse strand, counting down.
GGAGTGGCCGCGCGCGCCGGTCTCGCTGGGGGGCTGCCAGGCGGGCGTGGCGCTCAGCGCGGCCGCTGTGCGCTGGGCCGGGGCGCGGCGCCCGTTGGTGAGCCAGCCGGTCCGGCTGAGCGGCGGGCGGAAGCCCCGACTGCCGGGCGGCGGTGTCTCGACGAGCCGGCCCAGGACGAACTCGGCGAGGCCGCCGCGCTCGGGCCGGCGGGGGTCGGTGGCGGCGCAGCCCGACTCGCGGGCCAGGTAGTCGATGGTCAGGCCGGCCCGCTCGGCCGCCTCGATGAGGGGCGGCAGGAGTTCGGCGGGTGTGGCCGGGCGGCTGAAGTAGTCGTCGATCAGGAAGCAGGTGCTGATCCGGGGCTTTCCGCCGCCCGGAAGCGCGGGCAGCGAGGCGCGGGCGGCCTCCACCCAGGGGCGTACGGCGGCGAAGTGCCCGCGCAGCCGCTCGGGGCCCTCCGTGACGTCCTCCATGTACAAGTGGCCCAGTTCCAGGGAGAGATGGGAGAACGGCACGGCCTCCGTGCGCGGCTGGGCACTGGTCTCCCGGAAGACGGACCCGGTTCCGCTTCCGCTCACAGCTCCCCCCAGTACTTGTCGTCGGCCAGCCGCTCCGCCAGTTCGCCCATCGCCTGCCAGGTGCCGATGTTGGCGATCCGGCTGTCCAGCACGTCCTGGTCGGTGATGAGCTGTTCCCGCAACTGCAGCACGGGTTCCAGGGGGACGGACCCGAGCACCCTGCTCCTGCCGATGCCGAGTTCGGCGGCGACGACCTCCAGCTGTTTGTTGTACTGGCGCATCCAGGCCGACTGCGCGGGCGGCATCTGCGACCAGAGCGACGATTCGAGATCCGGTACGGCGGCCCGTACGAAACGGATCGCGCCGAGCAGCGCCTGCCGGTCGTGCCCCATTTCCTCACCGGCGCTCACGATGCCCTGTTTTCCGCTGACGAGTTCGGCGGCGGCCATGACGTGCTGCCGGGTCCAGCGGTGGTAGACGAGCCAGCGGACTTTGACGCGCCGCAACTCCTCCTGGGCGGTGGCGGCGAGTGCCAGGTCCATCGCATAGCTGCGTCCGGCGCTCAGATCCACCACGATCACGTTGAATTCACGTCTGAGGCGCAGAATCAGGTCGACGCAGCGGTGCAGGTTTTCCCTGTCGGTGACGAATTCGCCGCCGCTGCGGTCGCCGGGCAGCAGGACCAGTCGTCCGGAGCGGTCCGGTTTGTCGCGCAGGACGTCATGCTCGGTGCGCGCCCAGATGTCGACGCGCAGGGATTCCCCGGTCTCGCCTTTCAGATAGGAGTGCAGGCCGCGTCCCTCGGCTTCTTTCAGGACATCGGGTATGTCGAAGACGGCCGGGGCGGTGGGCGAGCCGAAGTCGAAGTCGAGATAGCAGACGTCGTCGCCGTCCAGTGCCCGGCGGTAGGCGAGGTTGGCGCTCGTGACCGAGCGGCCGGTGCCTCCCTTGTCGGAGGCGGCGAACACCAGCACCCCTCACACCCCCGACCCGGTGTCCCTGGCGCGGGCCAGGGTGTCGAGCCGGCGCAGCACTCCCATGGACAGCGCGCAGGCGGTGCCCGGCTCGGTGTCCAGGAGCAGCCGGGCGCGGCGCAGGTCGGCCTCGACGCCCTTGAGTTCCTCGCCCTCCTGGCTCTTGGCGGGCGGGGCGAGTTTCATCTGCTCCTTGCCGAGCAGGTGCGTGGACTCGCTGAGCAGGGACCGGGCGAGCGCGGTGAGTTCGGCGCTGCGGATCGGTGGCTGCGTGTACAGCTGGGAGGCGGCGACCATGCACTCGGTGACGCGTTCGGTGATGCTCCACGACAGCGGTCCGCTGCGCTCCTGCGAACTGGGGTACGCCGCGTGGACGTTGTCCCACAGGCCGACCCCCTCACCGTCGCTCACGCGCCGCCTCCACAGGTGGCCGAGGATGTCCTCGGCCAGTTGGAGGAGCCGGTCGTGGGAGGCCAGGTTGCGGGAGAGCGAGCACAGCTGGATGGTCCGCTTGAGCAGCTGCGCCGAGAAGTCCGTCATGGCCCACTGCATGGCCGGCCCCTGCCCGTCGCTGCCGAGCAGGGGCAGCGCGACTCCGGGGTTGTGCAGGCGCACGGCGGGATCGTCCCTGGTCATGCGGCTGGTGATACGGCCGCGTTCGGCGAGGCGCTCCATGATGCCGACCGTGCGGGTGAGGTCGTCGTCGGTGGCCCGGCGGCGGACCAGGTCGTGCACGAGGATGGAGGCGACGCAGAGGGAGAAGTACTCCGACTCCAGCTGCTGGCCCGTGGTCCGCCACGGGATGTCCTCCAGGGGCCAGCTGCCGTCCCCGAAGCGGGCGATGGCCGACCAGTACTGCTGGGTGATCTCCCAGCGCAGCCGCAGCGCCTCCGCGAGCCGCTGCTGTTCGGTGTTGAGCAGGGCGAGGGTCAGCGTGCGGTCCGAGAACAGGTCCTGGATGCCGTCGAGGGCGACGACGGTGAAGTACAGGTAGGGGACGGCGTCGGCGGCGCCCGGGGGCTGGACGCCGATGTCGTCGCTGGTCTCCACCTCGGGCGCGTCCCGCACCAGGCTCCAGGCCCAGCCGCACTCGAACAGCCGGTTCTCGTTGCGGAGTTGCTCCTCGACGTCGACGCCGAGGACGAGGCTCTCGCTGATGACGGCACGCAGCGCCTTGAAACGTTCCTGGAACCGTCCGAGGACCACCCGGTCCGACAGGCGCTGCTGGCCCAGGAGCCGGCACAGTGCCTGCCCCTGTCCGGACTCGGCGTCGAACACGTTGACGGTGAAGGAGCGCAGCAGGCTCACCATGGCGGAGGTGAGCCGTTGGCTGGTGGCGTCCCAGAGTTCCTGGATCAGCCGCTGGGTGTCGGCGCGGTTGGTTCTCGTGCGGTAGATCTTGAGGAAGCCGAGGGTGGCGAGGCACAGGGTGACGGACATGGAGAAGGAGTCGACCACCCCGATCTCCCGCTGTTCCTTGGTGAGTTCCTGGTCGGGGTCCTCGGACTGGAAGTAGTAGCCACCGGAGAAGGTGGGGCCGACGTCACCGCCGTGGTGCTTTCCCATGAATTCGCCGAGCACCCGTACCAGACTTCCGGGAATCTCCGTGGGATCGCCCATCTCCTTGAGGGCCTTCTCCACGTCCTCCTGGGTGGTGTCCGGGCTGTCGAGCCGGAATTCGGGAATCTCGGTCGCCGGATACATGAGGCAGAGCAGACGTTCGGCGTCGGCGACACTGCTGCGGCCTCCCCATTCCCCCCAGGCCCAGTCGCCACTTCTGAAAGAGTGGCCGGCAATGGCCTGCCACACGTCGAGAAGCTGAAGGCGCGGCTTGATCTGCATTCCCATGCCCCCTCACACAGGTGCGAAAAAGAGACCGCTGTCAGTCGTTGCGGTGACCGCAGGCCAGGATCATTCCGGTGTACCCCTCGCGCACGAGACCGCCGGGTTTTCCGATGTGCAGGGGATCGACGTCCCCGGCGTACTGCTTGAGCAGGTTGCGCACCTCCTGCTCGCCGACGTCACTGGCCGGGAAGTCGTGCGCGCCGACCTGGTATCCCAGGGAGTGCTCCATGAACGCGGCGGCGAACGGGGCGCCCGGTTCGAGGGCGTTCATGAAGCAGGACACCCCGCGCCGGAACTCCTCCAGCGAGGTGGTGATCGACTCGGCGACGAAGAACATCGTGCCCATGCCCCAGCGTTCCGCTTCGCCGTCCGGCCCCGGCCGGCCGAGGTCGTACAGGTTGCCGCGGCGGGGTCTGACGGTCCGCCCGAACCGCGCCCGGGGGTCCGCGCCGAGCCTGGCGTAGCCGTCCTCCGCGCGCAGGACGTCCCAGAAGCGGTCCCAGCTGGGGTCGAAGGAGGCGCGCTGGCCGTCGAGATGCGCGACGTTCGCAGCCGACCACTCGTAGAGGGTGATCTCCTCGCACCACGGGAGCATCGTGAAGGCGGGGTAGAGGTTCGGGCCCGCGCCGACGTCGATACCGGTGGCGACGGTGCCGGGGTGCCGCCGGAAGTGATCACAGAAGTGATCGCGGACAGCCGAAAGGATCTCCTCGTCGTCGGGATGAAGGACGAGGTAATTGTTCCTGATGTACGCCTGGGGGTCGAAATCGTCCCAATCGACGTCGGCGTTCAGCTTATCCGCACCAGTTGGTGATCCCAGGGTCATTGGCTCAATGTAGCGCACCGCGCCCATGCGCTGCGCCAGCCAATCACGCCAGGTCCGGTTCTCACCTTGAATGACCGGATAGCGTCCGACGAAGATAGGGGAACCTGCGCCGACACGGTCGGTATGGATATCGCACCATTGGTATGTATCTTCGAATACTCCACAAGGGGACTACATGGCTCCTCTTCCCCGGATCAGGACGGTCACCGCGGCGGATCTGCCGGAACTCGTCCGTCTGGACGGGCAGGCCTTCCCGTCGGGACCGTATCCGTACTTCGTCCTGCGGCAATTCCTCGACGCCTACGGTGACCATCTGCTCGTTCTCGACGACGGCTCCGGTCTGCTCGGCTACGTGTTCGCGACCGCGCCCAACGCCGACCACAGCTGGATCCTCAGCCTCGCGATCACACCCGGCCTCCAGGGCCGGGGCCTGGGACGCCGGCTCATGTCGGAGATCCTGGAGCGGCTGCGGTCGGAGGAGGTGAAGGAGGTCTGGCTCACCGTCGAGCCGAACAACGACACGGCGGTGCTGCTCTACCGTTCGCTGGGCTTCGTGGCGGAAGGGGCGCCCCGCCAGGACTACTTCGGTCCCGGGGAGGACCGCCTGCTGATGACGCTCGCCTTCTGACCGTAGACGCGCGCCACGGCGTGGAACGCCGCCTTCGGCTCCCGGTGCCAGCCGGAGTCCGGGTCGCCCGGGCGGTCCTCGATGGTCTTGGTGATGCCGTAGCTCGCCAGGTCGAGGTCGTGGCGCGCGTCGCCCGGCCGGTGCGGGGCGTCGGGGGTGACGAACTCGAACACCATCGCCGCGTACAGGTTCATCGACTCGAAGACGTGCAACAGATCGGTCAGATAGGCGGCCTGGACGCGCTCGCTGCGGACGAGGTGCCCCTTGATCTCCGGGGGGTCCTTGTCGTAGTCGACGACGTTCCAGCCCATACCGGCCGTCCGGGGCGCGCCCCGGTACGCGCAGGTGCCGAACTCGGTGACGGCCAGCGGCTTGCCCCAGCGCAGGTGGCGACGCAACTCGCTTACGTAGGCCGCGGGTTGGCGGTGGTAGGAGTAGTAGTCGATGCCGACGACGTCGAACTGGTCCCAGTCGACCTTGTCGTCCTGCGCGGCCGCGTAGCTCAGCCGGCCGTGGAAGACGGAACGGCCGACCGCCGCCGCCCGCGCGGTGAAGCGGTCCAGGCGGCGCTGCATCCGCTCCGGGTCGAAGGTGCCGTCCAGCAGGTTCCGCACCCGGTCCATGACCGTGTCGCCCGGCACGATCCCGGGCACGAACAGCCAGAACTCGCAGCCCACACTGAGCTCGACGCTCGCGCCCTGCCTGCGCAGCCGTTCCGCGAACCGGCCGGTTTCGGCCAGGTGTTCAAGGATGTCCCGCTCCGGAACGTCACCGAGGGTCGGCTGGAGCCAGACGTGCAGTCCGCGCTCGGCGGCCTCGGCGGCGGTGGCGGTGAGGCGCTCGACGCCGTCACCGGTGACGTCGACGGTGTCGGCGTGCAGGTCGTCGCGGATCGTGCGCAGGTCCGCCCGCATCCGGGCCGGGCTGAAGGCGGTGCCCGGGCGCTCCCCCTCCCCGACGGTGTAGACCACACCCCGACGCGCGAGGCCGCGCCCGCCCGCACCCCCGTGCCCTCCCCCGCCTCCGCCCCCGGCCGCCGCTGCCGGTCCGGCCGCCGGCACGGTCGCGCCGAGCCCCACGGCCGCCGCCCCGGCGAGGAACTGTGCCCTGTCGATCCCCTTGGTCTTCTCCATGCCGCCACTGTGCGCGGCGCGCGGCCCCGGCACCGTCCGCCGACGGTTCACCGTGCCGCAACCAAGGAATGACATCCGGCGTCGGTCACTGAAGAGATCGACGGCCCGCTTCGACGAAGGAGACAAAGATCTTGGGCTCCGCGTGGACCGAGGACGGCACCCCGCTCGTCCTGGCGGTCCAGACGACTCTGCCGGACCGGGACGCGGCCTACGACCACGACCTGATCAAGGAGACCGCGGCGCTCCTCGCGGACGCGCTCACCTGACCGGTCGGGGGAACCGCCGTACGTAGCGCCGCTGCCACGGCGTCTCCACCGCGTGCCGGTCGTAGTGCGCCCGGACGTATTCGACGGCCTCCTTCGGCGGTACGCCGTCCAGGACCGCCAGACAGGCCAGGGCGGTGCCCGTGCGGCCCCGGCCGCCACGGCAGGCGATCTCCACCCGTTCGTCCGCGGCCCGCTCCCACGCCTCGGCCAGCAGGGTGCGGGCGGCCACCCGGTCGGCCGGCAGCCGGAAGTCGGGCCAGCGCAGCCAGTGGGACTCCCAGGGCACCGCGGGCGGCGGGCCGCCGAGCAGATACAGGCCGTACGACGGGGTCGGCGCCCCCGGTGGCGGGGGGCGCCGCAGGCCACGCCCGCGGACCAGGCGTCCGGACGGCAGCCTCAGGACACCCGCGGCCCGCTCGCTCCACCGCGCGGCCCGCGCCCCGTCCCGTCGCCCGTCGTCGGTCACCGGCCCATTCCAGCCCCATCCCGCCGTGCCGGGCAACCGAATCGGTCCCGGCGGTGGTCTGGGAGGCGAGGGAGGGGGCTTGATGCAGGCCGAACAGGAAGACAGATTCCAGGAGTTCGTCAGAGCGCGGTGGTCCCATCTCGTGCGGACGGCGTACCTGCTCACCGGCGACGCGCACCACGCCGAGGACCTGACACAGACCGCCCTGGCGAAGGCGTACCGCTCGTGGCGGCGGGTCGCGCGCAGCGACAACCCGGAGGCGTACGTCCGGCGGATCCTCGTCAACTGCAACAGTGACCGCTTCCGCAAGCGCCGGGTCGCGGAGTCGCTCACGGCGGCCCCGCCGGACGTCGCGGGGCGGGACGAGGCCGTGTCGTGGGCCGACGAGCGCAGCGCGCTGATGACCGCGCTGGCCGGACTGCCGCCCCGGCAGCGGGCGGTGGTCGTCATGCGCTACTGGGAGGACCTGTCCGAGGCGGAGGTCGCCGACGTGCTCGGCTGCTCCCCCGGCACGGTGAAGAGCCAGGCGTCCAAGGGGCTGGCGAAGTTGCGTACGTATCCGGGGCTCGCGCAGATCATGGACGCGGCCGGACAGAGGGGCACCAGGTGAGCGACGAGCGGGACCGGGAGCAGGACCGGGAGCCGGAGCAGGCACGGGAACGGGACATCGAGGAACGGGTACGGGAGCTGCTCGCCCAGGACGCCTACACGATCCGGCCGTCGCCGGCGCCGTATCCGGCGATCCGCCGGCGGGGCACGCTGGAGCGGCGGCGCCGGGTGACGGCGGCCGGGGCGGCTCTGGTGACGCTGGCGGCGGTGCCCGTGGGGGCGTACGCGGTGGGTGGCGGCGGGGGCCTCGGCACGGGGACGCCTCAGTCGCCGGTCGGCACCACGCTGTCCCCGGCCCCGACCCCACCGTCGACACCGGCAGCGACGCCCTCGGGACCCGCGGGACCGGCCACGGCGGGGCAGCTGCTGGACGGGATCACCTTCGCGCGGGCCGCGGAGGGGCTGGACAAGTGCCTCGCCTACGACCGTTCGCACGGGCAGGCAGCGGGGAGCTCGGACCTGGGCACCTCGGCGGGCTACCGGATCATCCTGGCGATGCGCAGCACCGGCGACTCCAACGCGCCCGGCGAGGGCATGTACGTGGTCGCGGTGAAAGAGCGGGCGAAGATCCGGCTGGTGTGCTCCGTGAAGAACGGCGCCGCCCAGGGCCTCGGCACCAGCGTCGGTGACGACAGCGCGACGGTGCCGGACGGCGGCCCCGTGTACCCCGACATGAACGGCGGCAGGCTCTACCAGCAGTCCGTCCTCGACAAGGGCGACTGGAAACTCCCGTTCCGCTGGGGGGCCGTCGGCAGGGTGAAGCCGTCGGTGTCCGAGGTGACCGTCTCCTACGGCGACACCGGCGGCCGGGCCGTGCTCGACCACGGCTGGTTCGTCGCCTCCGGCATCCTGAACCAGCAGGTCACCAAGGCCCCGCACATCAAGGGATACGACGCCCACGGCCGGCTCGTCTACGACTCCGACCAGGACAAGTACTACGAGAAGACGCTGCCGTGAGGGCACCAGCGTGACCGCACCACGGAAACCGGGCCGGGGGGGGGGGGGGGGGGGGGGGGGGGGGGGGGGGGGGGGGGGGGCGGGGGAGGGGGGGGGGAGGGGGGGGAGGGGGGGGGGGTGGTGGG